>NZ_JAKJSR010000015.1:0-214734 GCF_050337155.1 Vibrio cionasavignyae | reverse complement strand
GCGCAAGTAGTCGTGGTAAGGCTGTAATTTGGTTGGTCGAGATTGCCGCTCGGGATACACAGACTCTTTACTTCTGTCTCGAAGATAAGTGCGAACGGTATTCCTTGAGATACCTAAATCTCTCGCGATGCGGCGGATGCTTTGCCCTTGCTGATGTAAAACGTGTATTTCCACTAGTTGCTCCTGATTGATCATAATCCGCCGCTTTGTCCATTTACGAACGGATAGTTTGCCTCAGGTGGGTCAATTTTAAATCGGCGTTAGTGGGTCATTTTTACATCGGCGCTGACACTAGCAAGCTAGTTATGGTAGGTGTGGATCTAAATACAGTCCGAGAGTTGCTAGGGCACGCGGATATGAAAATGACCCTTAGGTATGCTCATTTAGCCCCAGAGCACAAAGCTGCTGCTGTTAACATGATAGGTTAATGAGCACTTGATTATGTTTGGTTATTTGCTTGGAGTGCTCTTGGGTTTTTTGGCGCTTTAACGAGTTTGATTAAAAGAGCTGAGTGAACGCGAAGTTGAATCACTCAGCTCTCTATTATTTATTCCTCGCCGATATAATCATCGTTATTTGGATTGTGAGCGTCAGCCCAGTCATCCATATCGGCATCATTGTTTGGATTGTTGATGTCTGACCAAATATCGAGTTCGTCTTGAGACATATCGCTTGTATTAGGCATGTTACTTCCCTTTTACTTGGTTTGGATTTAGTTGTTTACCGCGGTTACCTTGGTTCTGGTCATATTGGCGGTTTGTGCCAGGTGTACCTTTATTGGCATTTGGGATATTTGCCGCGTTATCTGCTGGTTTAATCTTCTTTGTCATATCCTTATTTCTCTATTAAGAACTAGCACTCTGGATTCGTTTCAGTGTGAGTTCGAACCCCTGTCTAGTTGTGATAGTTTTAGGTTTAAGTCCATCAGAATTACGTTGCCATATAAACCGCAAACCCCTACCCAACTTGAACCTGATGAGGTTCGGTGAAGAGCGGATTTTGCGGCCTCCCAGACTGAGGTAGGAGTCCCCTAAAACAAGCTGCTGCTCGATTTTCAAGGCACGTTCAATCTGGCATGCAGAAATATGAGATTGGAATGCATCAATTATTTGTTCTGTCGATTTCATTCTTATCCTCCCTGATGGACAAAACAAGAATGATTGAGTGCACTGCACTCGCAAGAACTAATTCAACAATTCTTCTAAAAAATTATCGAACTCTTTAGCGTGTTCATATTGACGACAAATAGTCTCTTGATACTTTTTAACAACTGGGTGAGAAGAGTTCGTTGTGATAGCCGCTTGATACGCTTTGTCGAGGTTTCCTTCTAAATAAAGACCAATCATCGTATCACTTTGATTCAGAGTCGCACTTTGTGCCAGTAGAGCTTGCATTACGCTCGTTAGACCGTTTAGAGAGAGCTGTGGTAGCTCCTCAAATGGATTTGGTAGTTTATTTTCTTCTAAAGACGTATCAGAACGTAATACTGAAAGTAGCTCCTCTATCTGTTGGTGAGAAACTGAAACACCAAGGATGCTCTGCCTATGAAGCAATAGGCTCTCAAGCAGTTGGGCTGCTTCTAGTCTTTTTGCTTGGTCAGTGAAAATTGCTTTTACTCTTTTAGTGTCAGAAAAGAAACCTTGAAGTATTACAGCGTTGTGCAGTTTATCTAAGCTTTTTCGTGAGACCAAAAGGTGGTTCTTATCTGAAGCGCTACCCATCGACTCTCTATGTACATCTAGAAAGCCTTTTGACCTGATTAACGGATAAACGTGGTCTTTGAAGCTCTTGTGTTTCGATAGTTCAACATGGAATAAAGAGCGTATAGCGTCAGGTGGAGAAAGATAGTCAGATTTCACAAGATAACCTCAGAATTTTCTGTTCTGATGGCGGTCGCTCTTCAAGTGCGTACTTTGCTATAAATTCTGCGCGTTTGAACCAGTTGGAACGGCATCCATACTCTGCTTTGGCATGCTGTTCTATTACGCCTAGACAGTATCCAGCTCGTAAGCTCTCAGAAAGAGAAGTTGTTTGTGCCGCAAGAAGGTGCTTTTCATTTTTCGAAGCATAGATGCTAATTAACTCGACACAGCTCTCGGTAAGAGACGGAGCTTTTGCTAGCGACAGGGCTGGGGCTAAGCAGAGGGTTAAGATGAGAGTAATTTTTGATTTGGGCATTTAGATTTCCGCCTTCGCAGTCGGTTGTGGGTTCGTTGAATGGATAGGATTTGCAGTTTCTGTTTCGGTTTTACTCGAATTTATATTGTCTGATAGACGACTGGTTTTACTTGGTACAGATATGTAAAGACTAATAAGAACGAATATAAAGCTGAGTGCCTGACTATAGTTTTCACTTCTAAGTAACCCCCAACTAACGTAGCTAGTACCTTTCCATAGATCGATAAAAGCGAAAATACTAGCGACAAACCATGCGCATAGAACGAAAATGCCATACCAAGTTATGGGCTTTACAATGAGTAGCCACCACTCGACAGTAGTCCTGCGGCTATAGCGAATATATCTATCGAGTAGAATTACACTCAGAACGGCAAATAGGATTTCGATGCTAGACAAGTCTGCCAGCCCGTCTTGATACTCAAAGACATCAGCGAAAGTGATATAGAGGAAAAAAAAGGCAATTACTGTAGTGGTGAGAAAAAGTACTAGCTTGATTGTGTTTGCAAGCATGCGGCCTAAAGACCAATCGATTTCGCACAAAAATCGGTAAACAGAGTTCTTACTAAAATTCGTTGCAGGTGACTTACTATCCACGTTGTTAATCATCCATAATCCGTGACTTGCGTTCCAAATATTCTACCAGTTTAATATTTGTCGACAATCTTTGGTTCGCTGATTAGTTATGAATGTGAGCTGAAACGTGTTGTCTTTACGCATAGTAAGCAGGTACGCAAATGGAGGGTATCGAATTCTGATGGATTTCTCGGCTACCTCCTACGATATCGGTTAGTATGTTTTATTGGACAATTAGTGGCAAAGCAATCTTTGAGCGAATTATGGAAGATACTCGTGAGTACATTAGGTTAAGCGAAGTTGAAAAATTAACCAATTTAACCCATGAACAGGTGCTAGATGCAGTTGAACTAGGGACGTTTGAACTCAGCGCGTGGATAAGTGCTAGTGGTGCTGGGGGCGTTGATAAGTACAATGAGCTGTTGGTTATTTTTGATGTCAATGCAATAGTAACGCTATCCAATTCACAATCTCGTGAGCTGCTGAGCGGTGAACTTCGGTTAAAGCGCTTTTCAGCCAATAATATCAAGGCTCTACAAAATATCTCCAGCGTTGCCAAGCGGTTTCCTAATGCGTTAAAAGGTGAGTTCAGTGGTGTAAGAGAAGGGGTGTTTGCTTCAAAAGAGCTTAAAGAGGTTGTTGCTCCGATATTCGCCACCGTGCCCACAGTTGACAGTTTGAACGCTGCATTCAACCGAAACTTCAATGCCGAAGAGTTTAAGGCTTCAGCTAAAGAGGATAAGGTTCAGGCGTTACTGTCTGGCCTAACGACTATGACCACTTCATTGTCTCAAAGTGCCAAACAGCTGCAAACCGGCTTTTTCAGTTTAAAGCCAGAGGATATCAGGTTGGATAGACATAGGCTTAACCAGTATTTCAACCAAACTAACCGAACCGATAATGCATTGATTAACAGTTCGCAAAGCGTTAAACGCTCGGTTAACCACATAGCTTCAAGTCAATCAAATCAAGGTTGTCAACCGAATATTGTTACTCATCCGATTGAGCAGATTATTCTTAGAGTACTCAGAGTCTACCCTCATGCTAGGGTTAGTGAGGTTTGGAACTTGATTAAGCGAGACTGCCAACTGGATATAAACAGACAGTTTGACGATGAAGGAATAGTGTCTTTTGTGACGAATGATACATTGGGCTATTTTGGAGTTGGTACAAATAGTGAAAAAAAGATTACTCGTGAGTACTTTAGGAAGAAACTATTCTACGCAGTAAACAAAAAGCTAAAGAAAACGTCACCTTAAATGTCACCCTCAGCATCACGTGACGTTCGCGAGGAATATTGTTGAACCTCCATAAGCAACGAGGAACAACAATATGATTCAAAATACAAAGAGAGCTTACACAGAACAAGAAACGGCGGAATACATCGGAATGAGTCGCTCATTTCTGCGCCAATCTAGAATGGAAGGGCAACGCAAGAACAGAACGATAGCTCCACCATTTATCAAAATTGGACGCGCCGTCCGCTACCTCAAAGAAGATCTCGACGGCTGGTTAGAAAGTCACCGTAAACTGGATAGCTTACCTTGCGGAGGTGACTTTGATGCTGAATGAAAATCAACCTAAATTTCCCCACGTACGCTCTTCAGATAAGGGGAATCTTACAGTGCTCAATACTGCCGATAATCTAAAAGCGCTCATAGAGTTTTCTGGTTTGGAAGCAAAGCAGAACAAGATGACGTTAGAACCAGATATATTTGAAAAAGGTGTGTGTATTGGTTCTCCTGAGTCAGTGCGCAGCCGTTTGATATCAGAAGCTTCAATTCATGGTGCGCCCAAGTCTATGATAGATGATCACTTTAGTGCCTTGGCTCAAGGCAACGAGTACCACCCTGTTAAAGATTGGCTTAAGGGTGAATGGGATGGTGTACCAAGAGTTGCAAAGGTTCTTAACTGTTTAAAAGCTGCCAATCAAGAGCTTGCTAGCTGTGTTATGACACGTTGGCTAATTGGTTGTGTGGCTTCATTGCTGGTACCCAACTTCAAATCAAAGTTGGTTCCCGTGCTTCAAGGTGAACAGTCGTTTAGGAAAACAGCTTTTGTTGAACGTATTGCGAGCGTTGTAGCAGGGGCTTTTTTAGAGGGTGCAGAGCTTAATCCAGACAACAAAGACAGCGTGCTTTCAGTGATTCGTTCTTGGATTGTTGAGCTTGGTGAATTGGAACGTTCTACTAAGAACTGCCAAGGTGCTCTTAAAGCTTTTATCAGTCGTCAAGTAGACACGGTTCGACCTCCGTATGGACGCACAGACATCAAGAAACCACGCCAAACTAACTTGATTGCTACGGTTAATGGTTCAGATTTTCTTAAAGATGAAACCGGGAATAGCCGCTATGCCGTAATTGAACTAGTCGGCGTCACGGATATGGATACGCTAAACGATACTCTTGGATGGGAGTTTGATTCAACGGGTGAGTTAAGATTGGCGGTGCCAGAAAGGCTAAGGGAGTTTTGGCTGGAGGTTAAATACATGCTTGAAGTAGAGGGGCGCTCTTGGTATTTGAGTGAAAGTGAACAAAGGTTGATCTCGAGAGAGTCGGAGAAGTATGTTGATAAAGGAACATGGCACAAGCTGTTATCTGACCATATTTCGCTTTGTGGAGACAAGGCTAGGCAATGGATGACTACAAAGGAGATCTGCGACTTAATGCGATTCGACTACTCGAAAGCGAATGCAATAGGTAAAGCATTGACAATGCTCAGTAGTGAGGGGCTTATAGAACGCAAGAAGAAAGATGGTATTAGCCGATACTGTTTCCCAAAAGTATTATAGTTTTAAGTTAAGGCTTTTTCAGCACTTACCCCACTTGAGGTAAGGGGGGTAAGTGCTGTAGTTAAATGTACTTTTCGAGGCTTGTAGCATGCGAATGAACTATCTAAATGAAGGCTTCAAGTTGAGCTTTATGTCAGTTTCGTTTGCGTCCAATGCTTTCGTACAAAGCTGTCCTCAAAGCGATTTGTACGATAACAGAAAGGTTTAAATCAACACGTTCTTTAGTTAAAATAACTTATCTAATATCAGTTGGTTAACTATGAATGGCTTTAAAATCCGTTAGAATAAAAAACATATTGTCATTTGATGACTGCACGATTACCGATTTTAGTGATTTCAACTGCATTATAGGAAAAAATAATGTTGGTAAATCAAACTTTCTTAAGGTTCTACGCTATTTTTATGCAAACCTTAAAGAAGAGTCGGTTGTACCTTTACCTTTAAATTCTAACTATTCTAGTATAGGCACGATTACCTTAACCTATGATACGACTCGTTTGGAGGAGGTTATTAAGTCGAGGAAAAATAAAAGTATTTATCAAAAGCACATCTATAGTTCTCTATTTAAAGACGATAACTTCTATCTTGTTTCAAAAAGAAAGATAAGAAAGAATTTCTCGCTAACACTTACTATAAAAAGTAACGGCTCAATTAGTTGGTCAGATAAGGATTCAAATGTTAGGAAGATAATAAATAGAATATATCCTTTCTTCTTTATAGATGTTAGGAAAATTGACCTGTATGACTGGGACGGACTTTGGAAAACAACTAGTCAACTTAAGTTCCTTAATACGAAATCCTTAAAAACTGAGCAAATCGTAGACTTCTTTGATAAGAAGGTTTCGAGCAATAGTAACTCCTATAAAGAATATGTAAAGATAATAGGTGACTTAACCAAAGCTTCTCCATATAGCTATCAAGACTTAATTTTAAATTACATAAAGGTGGGGCTTAGTGGCCATAAATTCAATATTGATGGCTTTGAGTTGACTACGCAATCTGATGGTACTAATTCACATAAATTCATAGAGCTATTTCTTTCTCTAATTATAACTTTAACTAGGCGAGAGTTTATTACCCCAATAGTATATATTGATGAGCCTGAATTAGGTTTACATCCAAAGCTAAATGAAAAACTAATATATAATCTATATAGCCTATATGATAGTTTAAAAAAACGAACAGACAATAAATCTTTAGGAAAATACGCAACACCTTTTCCAACTGTGTTGATGACCACACATTCACCAAATATACTAAAGTCAATCATCAAAAGTTTTGAAGCCGAAGGGGAGCATAGTATTTTCCATTTCGGACTGAAAACTAGGAAGACAACTGTGTCTTTATTAAATACAAAGTTCAAGGATAAACGTTTTCTCAATGTATTTAGTGATAATGAGGCTAGGCTCTATTTTAGCGACTTTATACTATTTGTTGAAGGGGAAACAGAGCTAGAATTATTCGGTAATATGAGATTAATAGAGTATTTTGATTTCCTGATAAATGTGGATGTATATAAAACAAATGAGGTTATACTACGCTCCCTAAATCCAAGGACTTCAAAAGCACCAATACCATATTTGAATATCTATGATGCGGACAAGATGGTGTCATATGATTTTGATGAAAATAAATTCTTACTTAAGCAAAAAGAAGTTAACTTGATTAATTTGGTGGAGCGTTTTAAATATTCTTGTTTTATTTCGCCAAACTACGCAATAAAGAAAGCTTTGAAAGCTATTCTTACGATTAATGGTAATCAAGTCTCAACTAATTACCATGGTACTGAGTTTGAAAAATTCAAATACCTTTACTTCATTTCTATGTGTAATGAAGTACTCATGAAAACAGATAGAGTTCATATTGCCCCATCTACGATCGAAGAAGTACTTCTATGCGAAAGTTCAAGAAAGCTTGCTTTAAAGTGGTTAATTGAAGAAACGAGTAAATTAGCCGATGGAGTATTGATGATCGGTGGTGGTGGTGATATTAATAAAAAGTTAGATAGCCTCAGAGGCAAGTTGAATAAAAGCAATGTCGAGTTCATCTACTCTAGAGTGTTTACCAAATTACCTTATAGTGGAGAGTTATCGGAAGTCAATAAGGCATTTATCAGAAAGATATTGGTCTTAAACCTTATGGGGTTGGTCAAACAGTTTTACTGCAAAAGCAACTCTCTAAGCCGAAAAGACCAAGTTACAGTTTTAAGGCTAGCTCTTGATGGTAAAACTCATACGTTATGTAGTCAAAAGTCTAAGTTTTATGAGAGTCACATTAGTGATGATGTACAAATTGCCGTTGCTAGTATCAAGGAAAATTGTCTAAGGAAACTTCCATTTCAACTTGGAAAAACTGGAGGTTGGGTCACATCATTTATGGATTATGCAATAACCAGTATAGAGATAGACTCCCAAGATCGCGATGATTTCTATATAAATTTTACTCGAAACTTCCCTTACTTAAGTGATATACTAAAGAAGATTTCAGTATCGATAGTTTAGAGGTGTTTTGTTCGCAAAGCAGATGCTTTATGTATCCCAGTCTCAACATTGTCTAATCCGTGCATCCAGGTTGTGATGTACTTTTAATGCACGACAAGTTCGTGAAAAGATGAATTAGTATCTATATGGAATCTGTATGAAAAATTACACTGTTAGTAGTTCTATTCTATCCTTAGTCAAGGAGTGTATGTTTTTCAATGAAGGGAGTGGCGTCAAGTCACTCCCTTTAAGCTGTGTGAATGAAACAAAAGTTAAAAATAAGTTTATTTATAGTATCGCTGGTTTAGAATGCGATAAGATTAATCACATTCATGAGGCTTTAAATAGAAGTCTCTTTAGTAGAATTCCTGTAAATCAATCTGCTACAGCTTATGTTAAAAATAAAACATATCTTAATTTTCTTGAACCACATAGAAACCACTATCATTTTTTGAGAATTGATCTTAAAAACTTTTTCCACTTTATTAGTGATAAAATTGTTAGAGAATCTCTAAAGGCGCATGTTTCAACATCAAATATTAGTGAAACCTGTAACCAAAGCAATTTAGACTTGATTACAAGCCTTGTAACCTACACTGTACCTAAGTCAGCAAAAAACACTGATTTTGTTGGACGTTCAATTTTACCCATCGGTTTTAAGACGTCACCTTTGATCTCAAATATTGTATTTAGAAAGTTAGATATTTTAATAGAGAAGTTCTGTTCTGAACATAATATCACATATACTAGATACGCTGATGATATGCTTTTTTCTAGCTCGACAATGAGGGGGGATAACTATCGGGAAAAGACTCCGTTTGATGATATTCTCGGTATTAAAGATAGAAAACCATTCCTTCACTCTAAAAGATTTATTGAGCAGTTATCGTTTATAGTTAATCTTGACGGCTATAAGATTAATAGAAGAAAAACTATTAAGAAGTCTGGTTATATATCTCTCAATGGATACTTTATAGCTGGCTCAAACTATCCTTATATAAAAGGTGAGTTGAGAGTTTCAAATAAAAAGACGAAGATAATATCTAAACTAATTTATGAATGTAATACTGATAAAAGTGATCGAGAGATTCTTAAGGCAGTTTTCAAAATTGATGTCGAAAAGTTGAAGTTTAGGTTTAGCCCCAAAGATTCATTTAAAGATGAATACTGCCAGTCACAGGTAAACAATAAATTAGTTGGCTATCGTTCTTTCTTGATATCCATAATTAAATTCAATGATTGTCATCAATCTATGGACAAAGAATTTATATATAGATGTATTCGATTGGTTGAGAATATTGAGTTGATTCTTAACCGAAGAACGTAGGGACTATAAATTAATAGTCCCAATAGCTATTGATGCATTAGTCTTAGATAGCAACGTTTCTATTTAATGGTTGCTTTATTAGCTTAGCCCTAATGTTATCTTCCTAGGGCTAAGTGTTTTCTTCTAGCTACTTTTAGGTGTTGTACGTTTTTCCGAAGGAGGGAAGTAAGATATAGAATCAATGAGTATGTCGATCAATACATAGTAACTATCACCATAAATCGCTCTCCAATTTGATAAGTTATTATCAAGGTAACGATATACGGAATACCAATCACCATAAGAATTAATAGTCAGTATAGTTTCATATTGATTTTTACCAACGAAATCCTCTTTATTTCGAAAGATAGAGGGTAATGCACGAAAGTTTTCTCTTCTCAGCTCCAACTCACCTTGCTTAACTTTTAATATTACAGGATATAACATGCTTTCCGTATCACATGATAAATGCTTTATAAAGTCAATGTCATATTGTTTATCTCCTTTCTTTATTGAATAAGATTCATAGGAAAAACTTCGGTATTGAGGCTTAAGTAGTATTTTACTTTCTACTTTAATAGCCCCGTTTATCCACCAAGCATTTGCTTTCAACTCAACTGATGGCGTCACACTTAAAGGAGTTCTGCATAGTTCTAAGATAGTGTTATTTGTATTGTCTTGCAGATAATTTGATAGCTCTTTATAGATTTTTTCGCTTAAAAGCGACTTGAAAATATCTTCAAGATCATTGCTTTTTTTGTTAGTGACTCTATCAATAAAAATAGCATTTTGAGGGTTGATAACAGCTGCCATGCCCTGCTCAATGTCGTCTGCAAATACATAACCTTTTACGTTTTCCCCAAGGAATTTAGCCTTTACAATATAGAAGTCTTGTTCAGAATCCATTCCAATTACTTGTAACTTTTCGTCAACCTTTGGGTTAGTAGAAGACATAAACACGGTTCTTCGCAAAGCCGAATTACCGGCACGATAATCTGATACACTTTCTAGATTAGGCCGTTTGAAGATTTCAATTTCAGTTCTGGGAAAAACAAATTCTCCAATATAGGAAGAAGAACTGACCAATGTTGATTTAAGGACATAGCCATACTTGCCTAAAGTAGTTTTTACATAAAAGTAGCACTGAGTGATTGGTTGTCTTCCTTGTCGCTTTTGATAATCGATCGGTTGAATGCCGAGCAATCGTACTATCGTACCTGATGGGAGGTATGATGAAACCGGGGCGTGACCACCTTTGATTGACAGCATAAAAGTACCCTTGTCGATGATATGAAGCTCATTGGGGATTGGAGTACTATTACATTCCATTTCATCGGCTTGAACGTTACATACCACCGTCAATAATAAAGCAAACAATACTTGTTTAAGACTAATATCCATTCTTGTTATTACTCCACTACTGAAGACTAGAGTCCTTGAATTACCATAAACCATTATGAAACAAGTCAACATATAACGGTATTGCTCGTCAAGATTTCTGAACAAGGATGTGACCAACAGTAGATATCTTGAAAAAACTCTTAGGTATTGGAATCTTGTAGCTGAGATGTTCCTTCGTACTGGTTGAAGTCAATGTCAGGTTCTTATTCCAGTTCAAGAAAGTTCATCATGGCCACATTGTTGAGTAAAAAATCTGGACCATAGAAAGTAATTTTCACAAGAATCAAGCCAGGTTGTATTGTAAATGACTACTAAGGGACTTTACTAACGATGGACGACGTCTGGCAAATAGAAAAGGTCTATTCAATGGAAGTGTAATTTGCTACATATTTGCTATACATAAAGCCAAAAACAACAAAGGGCTAGCAATCACTAACTTGCTAGCCCTTTTAATATGGCGCTCCCGACAGGATTCGAACCTGTGACCTGCCCCTTAGGAGGGGGCCGCGCTATCCAGCTGTGCCACGGGAGCTTATGGCTTATAATACTCAATTATTTGAATAAGTTAAGCCTATATTGTTAGATTTATGGCTGTTTGTGCATGACATCGCCAATTTGAATACTATTGGCTAAGCTAGGTTGGTCTACGGTAGCCTCTGCTTCTCGCTCGTACACTCGAGATACCGTTAAAGTAATGTCACTTTGTGAGACTTTATTACGTGGCAATCCATTTTGGTCGATGAATGACCCAGTATGCCAAAGCGTGAGTTTATCTCCGGCTTGGACACCATGTACTCGCCCTAAATCTAGCGTAATTTTATTGCCGTAGCTGGCAACGACTTCTGGCAAAGTCATTTTACAAGACACTTCCGCTTCAAAGTCCAGCATGATGTTGCGGCTGATGCGTTGCATCATTTCTCCGTAGGTGGATGTCCAAAAACGGGCGCTTTTTGTATCCACTTTACTGGTTTTCGCAAACGGCCATTTGGCGATTTCACGGTATGAATGCTGGAATATCTCATGGCCTGTTTTGCCATCAAAAATAGCCAGATTCATGGCAAATTGTCGATTGGTGACATCATCACTCAGTAAGCCACCGGCTGTTATGGTGGCTGTCAGATCATTAATCTCACCGGTAATTAGGTATTGTGCGCCAAGATCTTGTGCGATCATTTTTATCCGCTCTGGCTGTCGCTTATCAATTTCATAGCGTGTTGTACCGACAGAAACAAAGCTGTATGAACGAGTGGCAAGCTGTTTTTCAATCACCGAGCTGTAATCTTCGCCAAGCTTATAGATTTGTCCCATCACGGCTTGCTGAGGATCGACAATGTCAAACATTGCCACCCCAAAGGTCTTTTTGTATTGCTCTTGATGGCAAGCCTTTGCCGATGGGTAGATATCTACGCGGACTTTAACGAACATTTGGTTGCCGCTGGTGTATTTATCATCAATGACAATATGGCGAACTTCAGAATCAATGAACTGGTATTGTTCTTTGTCATCTTCAAGCAGTGGCGCCAGCCCTGAAAGGCTGCCAATATCGGCTCCGGCAAAATCTACCGCTTTGTAGACCGCGTCCTCTAAGGCATAGATCCTTGCCGCCTTTTCTGACGATACGATGGTTGAGACACCAGTGACCTCATACCAAGCGGCGTGTGCCGAGCTGGCACCAATAGCGAGTAAGGTACTTGAAACTAAAGAACAAATAATTTTTTTCATGCGACCAATCCAAATGCGGAACAATATTTGCTAGATGATTATTGCTAAACGTTTACCAGCGAATATTGGAGCGGACTTTCTTATTAACGACAACAATGAGAAAGCAAAGATTGTTCCAACCTTCACAGGCTCAGGAATTAATCTACCCAATTCACAACTTTGGAGAGTGAAACATGAAAAAGTGGCTATTGATGGCATCGGTGTTAACACTGACCTCTTGTGCCTACTCACCAATCTATAACGGTAAAGAAACCTACAGCGGCAGTAAGTTTATGCTGATGGAAAGTCCCCGTCATACGATGGACTATTTTGTAGAAGGTTTGACCGAAGACCTTGTTGAGTCAAACACCAGTGTATCGGTGAGAACCCCTATTGCAGTGGCATCCTTTGTGGATTTGCAGAGTATGGAATCCACCAATTGGTTAGGCAACTCGGTATCTGAAGGATTCATTCATCAGTTACAACGCCGTGGGTTTAAAGTTGTCGATTTTAAAACAACAGGCTCGATACAGGTGACGAGCCAAGGTGACTTTGCGTTAAGCCGAGATTGGAAAGACTTAGCTCAAGAGCAACAAATTCAGTTTGTCTTGACGGGCACGATGCTACGTCAAGAAGGTGGTGTGTTAATTAATGCTCGTGTGGTTGGTATGCAATCGCGAGTCGTGGTTGCGTCTGCACAAGGTTTCTTACCTGCAGATCGCATTGGTCGAGATCTTGATACGTTAAATCAAATGCGTACAGAAGATGGGGTATTGATTCGTTCTGACCCAATGATGACCTCGCCGCATACTATAATTCTACGACCATAGGAAATGACAATGAGAATCTGGTTAATGGCATTTGCTATGATGCTGATGGTTGGTTGTACGCCCATAAGTGCACTTAACCAAAATAATTTAACGGCAGTGGGTTATGCGAGCATTAGCGAGCAATCGGGCCGCACTGAAGAAGAGAAGCAAGTGCGTGCCATGCGTGCCTCAAAAATTGATGCATACCGCGAGCTGGCAGAGCAAGTATACGGTCTTCGAGTGTCGGCAAGGGCAGATTTGCAAGATCAAAAGCTTGGCGTAGAGTCGACAACTGGGGCCGTTGATGGTGTGATTCGTGGTGCTGAAGTGGTGAGAAGCTATAAAGTCGGTGACAGTTATGTCACAGAGCTGCTGCTCGATATTGAAAAAATGGATAGGCTTCGTGACTACGGTGAAATCCGCCGTGTTCCAGAGAAGAAGCGTCAAACCTTGTTTTAATGGATAACAGTTTTTACGGATAACTGTTTTAACGGCTAACGCTAAATGCAGGGTATATAAAGAAGCGGCAATGATTGTCGCTTTTTTTGATCGTGTATAAGAATTAGGCGTGCTTAAACTTTGAACGTTTGTAACATTCAGAAAGCGCTAGGCTTTAAGGTTAGTGCCCAGTGTTGAAAGCGTATGGGTCTGTCCGCCGGCGTTATAGGTCATGCCTATCTTACCGTGGCTTTGTTGCATCAAATTATTGAGTTTATTAAAGCTGAGTTGGGCCCGTTGTAGGCTTTGTCCGTTAATGTCGTTAATTTTTTGGCAATCAAGAATGATGGATTTGACGGTGCGGACTTGTTCAGCCAGTAAGGCTTCATCGGTGAGTCTTGCGACGTCTTGGTGTTGGCTTAGTCTTTGGTCCGTTTGTTGAAGCTGACCAATGAGCGCCATTTTTTCTTTGGCTAATCGCTCAATATCACCAGACTCACGAGCCGCGATGGCTTTGGTCTCTTCCGACAATAGAAGAGACAGGGCTTTTGCATTTTTAAGTTGATAGTCAACCAAATCAACAAGGGCTGCCATTCATTTTACCTTATATTTATCGAGTGAGTCGCGCAGTGCGTTCTCCCTAGATAGCGCGAATTACTTTAAACCACCTAGCTCTTCTTCAAACTTAATCATGTTATCAGCAAGTTTTTCTGGGTCAACGGTATAAGAACCGTTAGCAATAGCTTCTTTAATGGCGGCAACTTTTGCCGTATCAAAGCTAGGTTGTGATGCCATCTGTTGATGCATCTGCCCAATTGCTTTACCGCCTTGACTTAATGTCACGGCATCTTGCTTTGCTGATGACTGACTAACAGGGGCTGAGCTGCTGCTTGTGCTTGTTTCCGAACGGGCAGGGGCACGACTTGTCGTCGTTAGCGTCTGACCAGAACGAATGTTATCAATGCCTGCCATAGTTAAGCCTTCTTTGCATATGTTCGTAAATAATAGTATTCGTAAACAATAGAGTTGTCTTGTATACCGTCAGTATCGACCTATAGCGCAGATACTTTAGGAAAAAATTAAAAGTCACGGGTAATAAATTAAAAATTCACGGTAATTTCAGCCACTCCAGTGACAATACCTTCAATTATACGCTGAGACTTGTCATTTTTCACTCTTACTTGGTCACCATTCGAGCCATCACTCAGGGCAGTGCCTTTGGTTGAAATGGTCATACCGCTTTTGACGGCGCGTATTACGACTTTTTCATTTCGGCATACCACGCAAACATCATTGCGTTCGATGACGTCTCCGAGCTTTACATTTCGTTTCAATTTTGAGCCAACGACTTGCTCAAAATCGGTAAATCCTTGGCGGCGAAAGCGGTTTTTATCGATCATTGTCATCATGACATCGCCTTGAGTGACAATACTTCCTCGTGCGAGCGGTCGTGTTGCGGCAACGAGTGGTAATGAAATGGTGAGTCTAACGGGCACATAGAGTCGCCAATTATCACTTGGGCATTCAACTAAAACCGTGACGTTACTGCTGGTGTTTCTGGCATTGGAAGAGGAGGTTTGCAAAGGCTCGATGCAATCGGTCGCATGGACACGAGAGTCGATTCGTCCTGCGGTTGCTGTGAGCTCAGCGCCAAATGGGGCATCTAAGGTATCCAAAACATGAGCTTGGGCTGCCTTTTGGATGTTTTCTATTTGTTCTGGCGTCGCTGCGTGCGTTAATGCACTAAAGAAAAACGTGTGCCAGACGATAAAGAGTAAAAGCCCACTAAGCACTCGCTTAAAATTGGGGCTGGAAGTATTCAAAAAAGATGTCTTATAATACAGCATTCTGTTTCTCAGGTTCCTCGTTGCCTGCAGTAGACTATCACTTTTTTGGCGTAAAGTTTGAGATGGAGATGAACTTATGACCGGTATCTTAGATTCGGTGAACCAGAGAACGCAGCTAGTAGGTCAAAACCGGCTCGAATTATTAACCTTTCGCTTAATGGGACGTCAGAGATACGGTATCAACGTATTTAAAGTCAAAGAAGTGTTGCAATGCCCGCGACTTACCGCGATGCCGAATCTACATCGCTTGGTAAAAGGGGTGGCACATATTCGTGGTCAAACTATCTCGGTTATTGATCTTAGCTTGGCCGTGGGTGGCAGGCCAACAACAGACATTGCCAACAGTTTTGTGGTGATTTCTGAATTTAACCGCAGTGTGCAAGGTTTTTTGGTCAGCTCCGTCGAGCGCATTATTAATATGCACTGGGAGTCGATTTTACCGCCCCCTGAAGGGGCTGGGCGTGCGAATTACCTGACGGCAGTAACGAATATTGATAACGAATTAGTTGAAATCATTGACGTTGAGAAAATACTTGCTGAAATATCACCGGTTGAAGAAGCGATGGATGGTAATCTTGCCAAAGAAATTGCAGAAGCGGAAGTAAAGCAACAGAAGCAAATCGTGAAGCGTATTATGATCGCCGATGATTCAGCGGTGGCAAGGAAACAGGTCCAACGAGCAATAGAGTCTATTGGCTTCGAAGCCATTTTAGTGAAAGATGGTAAAGATGCGTATAACAAGCTAGTCGAAATGGCTTCAGAAGGAGACATTCGCGATCAAATATCCTTGTTGATCTCGGATATTGAAATGCCAGAAATGGATGGTTACACCTTAACGGCAGAGGTTCGCCGTCATCCAGATCTTAAAGATCTGCACATTATTTTACATACTTCGCTCAGCGGTGTGTTTAATCAGGCGATGGTAGAACGAGTCGGTGCCAACGAGTTTATCGCTAAGTTCAACCCAGAAGAACTGGGGAGCGCAGTAAAAGCGGCTGTTGTAGCAGGTTAGCGAAACAATAAAATCACAATAGAACTTGTATTAAGCAAGCTTTCAAAAGCAGTATAGAGTAGTTAATGACAGCGATAACCATAAGCGATCAAGAGTATCGTGATTTTAGCCGATTTTTAGAGTCACAGTGCGGCATTGTACTTGGAGACAGTAAGCAGTATCTAGTGAGAAGCCGCTTAAGTCCGTTAGTGAGTAAAAATGGGTTGACGTCATTGTCTCACTTATTGAGAGATGTCGTATCGGGTCGAAATCGCGAATTGCGCATTGCCGCTGTGGATGCGATGACGACCAACGAAACATTGTGGTTTCGAGATAATTACCCGTTCACGGTACTATCTGACAAGCTGTTACCAGAAATGGCGGCAAATAAACGTCCGATAAAAATATGGTCAGCGGCGAGTTCTTCAGGCCAAGAACCGTATTCAATGGCGATGACGATACTAGAAACTCAAGCGAAGAAGCCGGGCATGTTGCCGAATGTGTCGATCACGGCGACGGATATTTCCAACACAATGTTGGATGTGTGTCGTTTGGGCGAGTACGACAACCTTGCGCTCGGACGTGGCTTGTCACCAGAGCGTCGCCGAGCGTTTTTTGAAGATGCGAAAAACGGCAAGATGAAGATAAAAGATAGCGCGAAACGCTTAGTGAACTTTCGTCCACAAAACTTAATGGACTCGTATGCATTGCTAGGCAAGTTCGACATTATTTTTTGCCGAAATGTGCTCATTTACTTTTCGCCAGAGATGAAATCACAAGTCTTGAATCAAATGGCGCGCAGTTTAAACCCTGGTGGGTATTTATTGTTAGGTGCATCGGAGTCGTTGACTGGGTTAACTGACAAATTTGAAATGGTGCGATGCAACCCCGGCATTATCTACAAGCTGAAACCTTAAACTTGAATACTAGCCTCGGATCATCCGGGGCTTTTTCTTACCCCTTTCCATAGCATTTCTTGCTAAGCTGTAGTCATGTGGTTGGGTCGCGAGCAATCACTAACGACATTCCTAATCAATACCATCGCGAACGTGGCGCAGATATTGCTGTGCTAATCCCGAATGCGTTTACTGAATCAATTTTCACACTCATAGACATCAAGTGTCTGGCACTTTATCTAGCACCTGAAGCTTAAACCGGGGCAATGGCTTTACCTAGTACCCGTAGGTTAAATAAAATTACCTATGGTTTAGATAAAAATCCCCATGGTCTAAATAAAAAGTAACAGAGGCTTAAAACTTTGGCGCGGAAATTGCTTTATATTTTACAAGGCACCTATTTTTGAACAATGAGGTTTAAATGGCCATCTCTTTTAACAATGCACTTGGCATTCATCAGCACACCGTTGGTGTACGCGAGAAGAACGCTGAAGTCATCTCTACCAACATCGCTCAAGCCAATACACCTGGTTTTAAAGCGAAGGGGATGGATTTTAATCGTGCGTTAAAAGCGGCAACCTCAGGGGCAAGCATTGGATTGGATCGCACCGATGGACGGCATATATCTGCCTCTACCAATGTGACAGGGGAAATGCTCTACCGTATTCCCGACCAACCCGATACCGGGGATGGGAATACCGTAGATGTTGATCTTGAACGAAACCTATTCATGCAAAACCAACTAAGACATCAGGCATCACTCGATTTTTTAGGCAGTAAGTTCAAAAATATGACCAAGGCAATTAAAGGGGAGTAATTAAGATGAGTTTATTTAATGTTTTTAACGTAACCGGATCAGCAATGAGTGCTGAATCAGTTCGTCTTAATACCACCTCAAGTAACCTTGCCAACGCCGACAGTGTTAGTAGCTCAGCGAAAGAAACCTACAAGGCGCGTCATGCCGTGTTTGGAGCTGAACTGAGTAAAGCGCGTTATAACCGCGATCATACCGTGCCAGTCAAAGTGATGGGTATTGTAGAGAGCGATAAGCCCCTAAGTGCAGTGTACAACCCAGATCATCCACTCGCGAATGACGAAGGCTATATCTACAAGCCAAACGTTAATGTGATGGAGGAAATGGCAAACATGATTTCTGCGTCTCGTTCATACCAGACTAACGTCCAGGTAGCAGAAGCGAGTAAGCAGATGTTGCTTCGTACCCTGCAAATGGGTCAATAGAGATAGGAGATAGCAAATGGCCGGAATCAACAATGTTGGTCAAAGCGGTTTGTCCTACGTTGACCAACTGAAAAAGCTACAGGACCAAAACAAACCTGCAGAGACCACGGGTAAGCAAGATCTTAAGCAAGAAGATTTCTTGTCTTTGCTCACCAAACAACTGGCTCAGCAGGATCCGTTTAAACCGGTGAGCAATGATCAAATGATTGCTCAAATGGCATCGTTTGCCACGGTAGATGGTATTGGCAAAATGAATTCTCAGTTCGAGAATCTCAATTCGTCAATGACATCAAACCAAGCGCTTCAAGCTTCCTCTTTGGTAGGGCGAGACGTGTTGGTGCCGGGCGCAGCAGGTGTTAAGGAAGCGGATAAAGGTATGGCGGCAATGGTGAAATTGCCTCAGTCTTTAGAAAATGTTTTTGTCCGTGTAGAAAATGAAATGGGTCAACTGGTTCGTACCTTCAATGCTGGCGCAAAACCCGGTGGTGATGCTCGCGTAGAATGGGACGGCAAAGACGATCAAGGTAATTCATTGCCGCCTGGCAAGTACAAGGTGAAAGCCTCGGGTTTGTTGGACGGAGAAAGCAAAGAGCTTGAAGTGTCTAGTTATGCAAACGTCAACAGCGTGCTTCTTGGCAAAGGAGACGGAAACGTACTACTCAATCTAGCTGGTTTTGAAAATCCAGTTCGACTTGCAGAAGTATTGGAAGTCGGCAAAGCGTGAAAATAAGCTAGGTTAGGAGATTAGGAATGTCATATGTATCTTTGAGCGGATTATCATCGGCTCAGTTGGACTTAAATACGACCAGTAATAACATTGCCAACGCCAACACATTCGGCTTTAAAGAGTCACGTGCGGAATTTGGTGATGTGTATTCGAATTCATTATTCACGAATTCGAAAACCACCCCAGGTGGCGGTGTTCAGCCAAGTAAAATTGCTCAGCAATTCCATGAAGGGTCGAGTGTATCTACGAACAACCCGATGGATTTACGCATCAGTGGTACCGGCTTTTTTGCCGTGTCTAAAGAGCGTTTAGTGCCTCAGCAAAATGAAATCACTCGAAACGGTGCGTTTCACCTGAACAAAGACAGCTACATGGTGACATCGAACGATGAGTTCTTACTGGGTTATGAAGTCAACAAAGATACTAATGAAGTTGTTTCTTATGAGCCTAAGCCAATTAATGTTCCGCCTGAATTTGGTAAGCCAAAACAAACGGCTAACATTGAAATTGGTGCTAACTTACCCGCTAATGGCGACCTAAAAGACCCGGCATTATTCGACTTTACAGATCCTGAAACCTATAACCGCTCAACGTCTTCAACGATGTATGATTCAATGGGTCAGTCTTATAAAATGACGACCTATTATGTGAAGGATCAGAATCAGCCAAACACATGGCAAAGCTACTACACGGTGAGTGATGGTGCGGGTGAAAAGCCAGTGAATATCAGTGGCGGTGACGCCTCTTCTCCAGCGGGGCACGTTGGGCATACAATACGTTTTAATAACGATGGTACATTGGCGAGCCTTAATAATGGCCAACCAATTGTGACAGAAGCAATTGGCGAAGGCCCTAATGCGGTTGAAATGAATGGTGCCGATCCCGCTCAACAATTGTCTTTTAAGCTAGATAGCACCACACAATTTGCCGCACCGTTTGAATTAACGAAGTTTAGCGAAGATGGGGCAACAACCGGTTTCTTAACCAAGGTTGATTACGATGAGAAGGGTAACGTGCTCGGAACCTATTCTAATGGCGAAAACGTAACGCTTGGTCGTGTTGCATTGGTTCGTGTTGCTAATGAGCAAGGTCTTGAAAAGAAAGGCGGAACTCAATGGGATTCAACCACCGCATCGGGCGCGAAAATTTGGGGTGAATCGAACAAAGGCTCATTTGGTACTATCAACAATGGTACGCTTGAGCAGTCAAACATCGATATGACTCAAGAGCTGGTGGACCTCATTTCAGCGCAGCGTAATTTCCAAGCGAACTCGCGTGCACTTGATGTACATAACCAGTTGCAGCAAAACATCTTACAAATTAGATAATATGTTGTGAAAAGTGCCAGTTTTTGACTGGCGCTTTTCGTTAACCCTGTCATTTTTGCCAATCTTGCCACTTGACGTGAATTTGCCACGTTACCTTGCCGCGTTAATTTGCCACACGGGGCCATTCATTTGCCGTTCTAGGCTCTATCGGTCAACTTTCTTTTTGAAATTGCATTTAACCTATTGTATTAGTTGTGTTTTATATATTGGCATACAATTTGCTTTATATGTTCTGTACTTTGAATATTGGAGCTATCAATGGATCGTGCCCTATATCTATCTATGAGCGGCGCAAAGCAAAATATGCAAGCTTTGCAACTCAGAGCCAACAACCTCGCCAATGCCAGCACACCAGGCTTTAGAGCTGATCTTGCCCAAGCTCGATCTATGCAAGCCTATGGTGAAGGCATGCCGACGCGTGTATTTAGCATGACGGAACGTCCTGGTCATAACTTCGAGCAAGGCAGTGTCGTGACGACAGGCCGTGATCTTGATGTCACCATAGAAGGACAAGGTTGGATTTCAGTGATGGATAAAACCGGCAAGGAAGGGTTAACTCGTAACGGTAGCTTACAGGTTGATCAAAACGGTCTACTTAGTAACAGCAATGGCCACTTGATCTTAGGTGAACGTGGTACGCCAATTACGGTGCCAATTCCACTTAAAAAAATTGAGATTGGTCGCGATGGTACGGTATCGGTGATTCCACAAGATGCGCCTGCAGACGAAATGGAAATTGTTGACCGTATTAAACTGACCAATCCAGATAATCGTTCACTATTCAAAGATACTAATGGTTTGTTCCGCAATAAAAACCCAGAGTTAGGCTATGGCCTTGATGGCAATGTCCAACTGATGACGGGCGCGGTAGAAGGCAGTAACGTCAACCCTGTAGGTGAGATGACCAGCTTAATTGACCTGCAACGTCAGTTTGAGATGCAAGTTAAGCTCATGAAGTCAGCGGAAGACATGGACAAGGCGTCTGATGCCTTGCTTCGCATGGGTTAATTGGATTAGGGGAATAAGATGCATCCGGCACTATGGGTAAGTAAGACTGGCTTAGACGCGCAGCAAACCAACATATCAACGATCTCAAATAACTTGGCGAATGCCTCCACCGTTGGCTATAAGAAAAGCCGTGCGGTATTTGAAGATCTGTTTTATCAAAATATTAACCAACCAGGTGGTCAATCTTCTCAAAATACGGAGCTGCCGTCTGGTTTAATGTTAGGGGCGGGCTCAAAAGTCGTCGCAACCCAAAAGATCCACACACCAGGTAATGCGCAAACTACCTCAAACAGCATGGATATGATGATTGAAGGTGATGGTTTTTTCCAAGTATTGATGCCAGACGGCAATATTGGTTATAGCCGCAATGGTCAATTCACTCTCAATGATGAAGGCATTATTGTGACATCAGGTTCGGGTTACTCTCTGGAGCCAGAAATTGCGATCCCTGAAGACGCTATTTCTGTCACTGTCGGTACTGATGGTGAAGTGTCTGTACGTGTTCGTGGTCAGCAAGATAATCAGGTGGTCGGTAATATCACAACCGTCGATTTTATTAACCCCGGCGGCTTAGAGCCAATAGGGCAAAACCTCTACTTGCCAACAGGCGCGAGCGGCGATCCTAATGAAGGTGTACCGGGCTTAGATGGCTTTGGGCAAATTCGTCAATCTATGCTGGAAAGCTCAAACGTGAATGTAACCGAAGAGTTGGTCAACATGATCGAAGCGCAGCGCGTATACGAGATGAATTCAAAAGTGATTTCATCCGTTGATAAGATGATGAGCTTCGCAACCCAGCAGCTATAGATTCCAGTGCCTAGATATTAATGCACCTAAATATTAAAGCGCTAGATAGTGATTGGTAAACGTAGACTTAGTAACGTGACAGGATTTAGGACCATGAAAAAACTCTTTTGCATTACCGTGTTAGCCGTATTGTCGGGCTGTGCTCAATTTGGGCCGCAAGAGTCGGTGGACGAAGTCGCAGACAGCACCACCGCGGTCGATGCAGTAGAAGGCGATCGCACTCAATCTTCGGGCATTGTTGATACGCTAAGAGGCAGAACGGATCCAGTGGCAGACGATCCGGCATGGGCACCTATTCACCCTAAAAATAAGCCAGAGCACTACGCTGCCGCGACCGGCTCCCTATTTAATACCGATTACTCCCGCGATTGGTATGATGATTCTAAACCGCGCGGTTTAGGTGACATTATTACCGTTACGCTTGATGAAGCGACCAAAGCGGCAAAAAGCTCTGATGCGGATTTGTCGAAAGCGAACGATTCCACGATGGATCCACTGGAGGTCGGCGGAAGACCTGTCACGATTAACGACTATGATTTCTCCTATGCCCTTAAAAATGACAACAGTTTTAAAGGCAACGCGTCTGCCAATCAAAGCAATAGTTTATCCGGCTCGATTACGGTGGAAGTGATTGAAGTACTAGCCAATGGCAATCTGATTATTCGTGGCGAAAAGTGGCTGACCTTGAATACTGGTGATGAGTACATCCGATTGAGTGGTACGATCCGCCCAGACGACATTGAGTTTGATAACACCATTGCTTCTAATCGTATTTCTAACGCTCGAATTCAATATTCAGGCACGGGAACACAACAAGATATGCAAGAACCTGGATTCTTGGCACGATTTTTTAATGTCTCTCTATAGGACAGGTTTTAACGAATCGAAAGCGGCAAACCCTCTCCTATGAGGGTTTGTTTGTATTTGGGGTAAGGTAATGAAAAAGTTCACATTTTTACTATTAGGTTTGTGTTTTGCCGCGGCAAGCGTACAAGCGGCACGCATTAAAGATGTGTCAGAAGTTGCCGGGGTGCGTAGTAACCAACTGGTGGGCTATGGTCTTGTTACTGGTTTGCCAGGTACGGGTGAAAAAACACCGTTTACCGAACAGAGCTTCCGCTCAATGCTAGAGCGATTTGGTATTCAAATGCCAATTGGCTTTAAGCCTAAATTTAAAAACGTCGCGGCTGTGATTGTGACGGCTGAGTTACCTGCGTTTTCAAAGCCGGGTCAAAAAATTGATGTGACCGTGTCGTCTATCGGTGCGGCAAAAAGCTTGCGTGGTGGCACATTGATGCAAACCTTCATGCAAGGTTTGGATGGAGAAGTGTACGCCGTTGCTCAGGGCAACTTGGTCGTGAGCGGTTTCAGCGCCGAAGGTCTTGATGGGTCAAAAATTGTCGGTAATAACCCCGTAGTCGGCATGATTTCAAGTGGTGCAACCGTCGAGCGAGAAATTCCGAGCCCATTTTCTCGTGGAGACTACATTACATTTAACTTACTCGAGTCTGATTTCACCACCGCTCAGAATATGGCGAACGCCATCAACAACTTCTTAGGTCCACAGATGGCAAGCCCGTTAGATGCAACATCGGTACGTGTTAGAGCCCCTAGAGATTTGAGCCAGCGTGTTGCCTTCTTATCTGCGGTCGAAAATGTTGAATTTGATACGGCCGACAGTGGTGCGAAAATCATTGTTAATTCGCGCACTGGTACGATTGTCGTCGGTAAGCATGTTCGTCTCAAAGCGGCTGCGATTACTCATGGTGGGATGACCGTGGCGATTAAAGAGAATCTCAAAGTGAGTCAACCGGGCGCGTTCTCTGGTGGCGAAACGGTGGTGGTACCGAATTCCGACATTCAAGTAACGGAAGGAGACGGTAAAATGTTTAAATTTGAACCGGGCTTAACGTTAGATGACCTAGTCAGAGCCGTCAACGAAGTTGGCGCAGCACCATCAGATTTAATGGCTATTCTACAAGCGTTAAAACAAGCAGGCGCCATTGAAGGCCAGCTTATTGTGATTTAATAGGGCAGAACATCATGATTAATAACCCAAATGATGTCGGCTTTATTCACGATATCAGCAGTTTAGATAAGCTTCGTCAACAAGCGACAAGTGGCGATAAAGCCGATGATAAAGCGGCACTTCGCGCTGCAGCGACGCAATTTGAATCGATTTTTACCTCCATGATGTTGAAATCGATGCGAGATGCCAATACGCATTTTGAATCGGATATGATGAATAGCCAAAATGGTCAGTTTTATCAACAGATGCTTGATGACCAAATGGCCAGTGAATTGAGCTCATCTGGCTCAATGGGATTGGCTGACATGATTGTTGCTCAGTTGAGTGCAGGGCAGGAAGATGAAGAGCCGAGTAGTGAAATTCGTATGCGTAATGAGGCGTTCCATAGTTCGTTACAAATGCCTTACGACGAAGCAAAAGCACGTGAAATGGCAGCGACGCTAGGACTCAATCATCGTAAACAAACCCAAGCCGTTGATTTTAATACGCCTCAAAGCTTTGTTGAGTCGCTGAAACCGTATGCCGACAGTGCTGCGAAATCACTCGGTGTGGACCCTTCCTTGCTACTTGCACAAGCGGCGTTAGAAACAGGCTGGGGGCAAAAAGTAGTAAGTAATAGCCAAGGTAGCAGTAATAACCTGTTCAATATTAAAGCCGACCGCAGTTGGGATGGTGGCAAAGTCGCCACGCAAACTCTTGAGTATCATCAGAATGTGCCAGTTCAAGAGCGTGCGGCGTTCCGTTCTTATCGTACCTACGAAGAGAGCTTTAATGACTACGTACAATTCTTAAATGAAAACCCGAGATATCAATCCGCTCTCAAGCGTGACAGTGGTTCAGAGTCGTTTATTCGTGATATTCATCAGGCAGGTTATGCGACAGACCCAAGCTATGCCGATAAGGTCTTACGAGTAAAAGCGCAGATTGACGACATGAATCTGTAGCTTTTTTCGAAGGTTACCTGATGTTGCGTTGGGTAACCTTT
Source organism: Vibrio cionasavignyae (assembly GCF_050337155.1). NCBI lineage: Bacteria > Pseudomonadati > Pseudomonadota > Gammaproteobacteria > Vibrionales > Vibrionaceae > Vibrio > Vibrio cionasavignyae. The sequence continues at coordinate 189,200 of NZ_JAKJSR010000015.1, read as the reverse complement.
ATTTATTGGCTTCACCGCTCACTCTATTATTACCCTACTTACATCTGTTGGTTTTAAAGCTTGCTTTAGTTACCTTGAGATACATTCCTTTCCTCAAATGACCCGATAAATAAATACTGGCATATATATTGCAAAGTTGTATGGCGAGCTGGATTCTAGTTCGCTGATTCTTTAAGCGTAATGTGTGATTGAGTTACGCGAATGGTTATTTTTGGGGGGCGATATGGCGTCAGATCTTCTGAACTTAGGTACGCAAAGTGTACTCACGGCTCAGAGACAGTTAAACACCACTGGTCATAACATTTCAAATGCAAATACGGAAGGTTATAGCCGACAGTCTGTAGTTCAAGGCACCAATAGCCCAAGGCAATTTGGCGGTCAGACCTACGGCATGGGTGTGCATGTGGAAAATGTTCGCCGCTCTTGGGATCAGTTTGCCGTTAAAGAGCTTAATGTGGCAACGACACAAGTTAACTATCGTAACGAGAATTTGGCTAACCTTGATCTCATGTCAGGGATGTTATCTTCCGTGGCTTCCAAAAAAATACCTGAAAATTTAAATGATTGGTTCAGCTCCGTTAAAACCCTTGCCGACACACCAAACGATGTTGGTGCGCGTAAAGTGGTATTAGAAAAAGCCAATCAGGTACGTCAAACGTTTAACAATGTGCATGAAACCATTCGCCAGCAGGCTGATACAGCGAATAAAAAGCTAGAAATGGGCGTTGAGCGAGTGAATCAACTCGCGGTGGAGATCCGAGATATTCATCGACTAATGATGAAAACTCCCGGACCTCATAATGACCTGATGGATAAGCATGAAAACTTGGTGAAAGAACTGTCCGAATACACCAAGGTGACCATCACACCGCGTAAAAATGCCGAGGGATTTAATGTCCATATTGGCAGCGGGCATACCTTAGTTTCTGGCACAGAATCTAGTCAGTTGAAGATGATCGACGGTGATCCCGACGTTCACCAACGACGTTTAGCCATGGTAGAAGGTAAAGGCATAAAGGCAATTACTGCGACAGATATTGGCGGTAAATTAGCGGGAATGTTTGAGCTACGTGATAAAGAAATTCCGTACATTATGGATGAACTTGGGCGAGTGGCGACGGCCTTTAGTTTCGAGGTTAATAAGTTACAAAATCAGGGGCTTGATCTGAATGGTCAGGTTGGCGCTGATATTTTTGTTGATACTAATAGTGAAGCCATTGCGAAATCTCGCGTGGTAGCGACGCCGCAGTCGAATGCGGATGTAGCGGTGTACATTGGTGAAACCAGTGCTCTTAAAGGCGGAGAATATGCGCTTAAATATAATGGCACGAATTACACCGTGACGAAGCCCGATGGTGAAACCATCACGGCGGAACTTAATATTGATGGTCGCGCGTTTTACGTTGACGGCATGATCATTGATGTTCGTAACGCGCCAGCGGCGGGTGAAAAACTCTTGATTCGTCCTACTCGAAATGGCGCGGCACAAATCCAAATGGACACTAATGATCCTAAAGCCATTGCTGCACAAAGTTTTGAAGCATCGACGACGTCAGCTCAAGGAACGGCAAAGTTTACTATGCTTGCCGCAGGGCAGCTGCGAGAATTTGAAGTACTGGTTTCCCCGACAGGGAAGGAGTTCGCAGTAACGGACACCAAAGGGAATATATTGTTAGCCCCACAACCTTATCCACCGTCTGGTCCCGTTTCTGTATTAGGTACGGAGTTTCAGTTGACGGCAGGCGCGTTACCGAATGATAAATTTACCGCCAATCTCACTCACTCAGAGGGTGACAACGGTAACTTACGCAAGATGTTTGATATTCAGCGTGACAAAAAAATGAATGGTAATGAATCGACCATTATTGATGTCTACCATAATTTGAATACTGACGTAGGGTTAAAGGCTTCAACCGCGACACGTTTACAAGAAGTGGCGGAATTAGAGCACCAAGCGGCACAAAGTCGAGTAGCATCCATTTCTGGCGTCAATTTGGATGAAGAGGCGGCAAACATGATGAAGTTTCAGCAAGCTTATATGGCGTCTTCTCGCGTTATGCAAGCCGCCAATGAAACCTTCGATACTATCTTGCAGCTAAGGTAGGAGCGCTAATTTATGATGAACCGAATTTCAAGTTTTCATAGTTATCAGACTGTGCAAAACGACATGCGTAAACAAGAAAATAAAATCCATCATAATCAGGCGCAATTGGCGTCGGGAAAACAGTTGCAAAAGCCAGCTGATGATCCGCTAGCAATACACTACTTACAAAAGGTTGGGCAGCAAACGGAACAGTTAGATCAGTTTACTGATGCGATAGTGTTGTCGCGTAACCGCCTAGAGCACCAAGAAGTGATGCTGCGTGAGACCGAGCAATTTTCTGATAGGGCAAAGCGTCTGACGATGGAGTCGATTAACGGCGCATTGTCACCCCAAGATCGTGAAGCGAAAGCGCGAGAGCTGCAAGAATTAGCAAAGAATTTTCTCGCATTAGCCAATAATCAAGATGAATCCGGCAATTACACATTTGCAGGAACAAAGCCCAAAACGCAGCCATTTTTTGCAGATAACCAAGGGCATATAGCCTATGCCGGGGATGATTATCAGCGAAAAATGCGTATTTCCAACAGCATGGAAATGCCGACCAGTGACCCTGGCAGCAAGTTGTTTATGGAAGTGGATAATCCGTTTGGTAGTTACAAGCCAAATTTCCAATTACAAAATGCTTCTGAGTTGTTACTTGATAAAGCGTATAACCAAAACTCGAATGATAACAGTACTTACAAAATCACTTTTGTTGATATGGGACGCGAGCAATTTGGTTATCAATTAGAGCGAAATGGGTCAGTGGTTAAAGCGGGTGATTACGATAATAAAAATGGAATTTCACATGAAGGCTTCAGTCTCCGTGTGAAGGGACAGATTACCGCGGGTGACGCGATTACGCTTAGTCCAAGAGACAGCTTTAGTGTCTTTGATACGTTTAAGGATGCGATTAAGGCCCTAGATTCTGATGCGTCTGATGCCTCCGCGAATGCAGAGCTGCATCGAGTGACCGAAGAGTTTCATACGGCGTTCTTACATCTGACTAAGGCAAGAACCGATGTTGGTGTTCGCCTAAGTACCTTAGATACGCAAGAGCAACAAAACGAAGATTTTAAAATTTCACTGGCCCGCTCAAAAAGTAATTTTGAAGATTTGGATTACTCCAAGGCGGTGATTGAATTTGAAGAAAACTCGAGAGCGTTACAAGCTTCACAACTGGCGTTTGGTAAAACCAAAGACTTAACGCTGTTTAATTATTTGTAATAGTTCACTCATTCCAGCTTATTTGCAATGGGCATATCGCGTAAACGCAAAGCCTTTGGAATGTAGAGACAATGGTCACGGCCTCGGTTGCCATATGCGCAATGCCATATGAGCGTAGGTCGATAAAGCGGCAATTATTCCCGCCTTGTCATTGCCTCTGAGAACCAAACGGCAGCGATAGTATTGTTATTAGTAATAACACGTGCTGCTAACATACAGATAAATAAAGGTTTTGTTAATTGTGCGAGTAATAGCAAATTTTTGGCATAGTACTTGTATATTAACTTTGGAAAGCATCAATAAGACTAACGGAGTTCGTTGGTTTATTTTAATGAATAGATACTCCATCTGATACGGGGTATCAGATGGATGTTGTCGGTCAGTGCATTTCCTTATGAGAGCAATGCTGACCACTTCGCAACCCATCTTGAATGTTTGCGAACTCATTTAGGAGAGCAAAATGGCAGTGACAGTAAGTACTAACGTGTCGGCAATGACCGCGCAACGTTACCTTAATAAAGCTTCTGGGGATTTAAACACCTCAATGGAGCGCCTTTCGTCTGGTCATAAGATCAACAGTGCGAAAGATGATGCAGCGGGTCTGCAAATTTCTAATCGTTTGACCGCACAGTCTCGAGGATTAGATGTAGCAATGCGTAATGCCAATGATGGTATTTCGATTGCGCAAACCGCAGAAGGCGCAATGAATGAGTCAACAAACATCTTGCAAAGAATGCGAGATCTTGCGATTCAATCCTCTAACGGCACAAACTCGCCGTCAGAGCGTCAAGCCATCAATGAAGAATCCAACGCGCTTCAAGCTGAACTGAATCGTATTGCTGAAACAACCTCGTTTGGTGGACGCCGTCTACTGAATGGTTCGTTTGGCGACGCTTCTTTCCAAATTGGTGCGAACTCCGGTGAAGCCATGATTATGGGTCTGACAAGCATTCGTGCCGATGACTTCCGTATGGGCGGCTCGACTTTCTTAGCTGAAAACGGCAAAGACAAAGATTGGTCAGTGGCACCTGATGCCAGTGATCTGAAGTTTGAATTTGTCACGAAAAGTGGTGAAGAAGTGTCAATTGATATCATTGCTAAGCAAGGTGATGATATTGAACAGCTTGCCACTTACATCAATGGTCAGTCGGATAAAGTGAATGCGTCTGTTGGTGACAACGGTGAGTTGCAGATTTTCATCGCTGAGCCTGATTTAGAAGGCGATCTTTCCATTTCTGGTGGCTTAGCCTCGGATCTTGGCTTGAGCAATGAAGCGAAGCAAATGACGGTTCAAGATATCGATATGACTACGGTCGCGGGCTCTCAGAATGGTATCTCGATTATCGACTCGGCATTAAAGTATGTGGATTCACAACGTGCTGACTTAGGTGCTAAGCAAAACCGCCTAAGCCACAGTATTAATAACTTAGCCAATGTTCAAGAAAACGTTGATGCGTCAAACAGTCGCATCAAGGATACGGACTTTGCTAAAGAAACAACCGCAATGACTAAGAATCAAATTCTGCAACAAGCAGGCACATCGATTCTTGCTCAAGCGAAACAGTTGCCTAACTCTGCGATGACCTTACTCCAGTAGTAAACAGCGTAGGTTAAGTAAGAGTGATAGCCGCCAGACGTGGCAATCTATCATCACTTACAGGCATGCATATCTTGCGAAGGTGTTGGGGCTCTCTCTCACAACCTGCCCTAATACGGTAACAAGGTATGTTCGGTTTGCCGGTTTGCGTTCATTTCTCTTGATCTCCACGCAGCCTCTGGCGACCACCCAGCCCCAGTTCTCTCAAAGGAAAAGGGGCTTTTTCTTTTTTTAATGCCAACGTTTTACATTAAACCATTTCACAAGCCGCTCTCTGCGCGAATAATTCGTTTTCCTCGCTATTTTTCCTCACTATCGTTTTGCTATTAAGCTGTTCTGCTAGCGATGAATATCACGTCTTTTCCAGCCCTAATTAAATGGCAAACCAGATGTTGTCGGCCTCGTTTACGTAAACTTTACCCTTTTTCTGCACTTTTTTTTCTGTTTGTCTAAATCCTAATCAAACGGTTATTTTCTTGGTTTTTTTGCACTTTTTTTCTAAAGGTTTTCATCCCCGCGTCGTTAAAGGATTAACTTTGAGAGAACTACTTGGTTTTCCGAGACGTCGGAAACCGCTACACCGGAAAATCAATTGGAGAAACAACAATGGCAGTAAACGTAAATACCAACGTATCGGCAATGACCGCTCAGCGTTACCTAAACAATGCAAGTCAAGCGCAAGGGACGTCAATGGAGCGTTTGGCTTCTGGTTCTAAAATCAACAGTGCAAAAGACGATGCAGCGGGTCTACAAATTTCTAACCGCTTGAACGTACAAAGCCGTGGTCTTGATGTCGCAGTACGTAACGCGAACGATGGTATCTCGATTGCTCAAACCGCTGAAGGTGCGATGAACGAGACGACAAACATCTTGCAACGTATGCGTGATTTGTCTCTGCAATCTTCAAATGGTTCTAACTCAAAATCTGAGCGTGTCGCGATTCAAGAAGAAGTGACCGCGCTAAATAACGAGCTTAACCGTATCGCGGAAACCACGTCTTTTGGTGGTAACAAGCTGTTAAACGGCACTCACGGAACTAAGTCGTTCCAAATCGGTGCCGACAATGGTGAAGCAGTAATGCTTACGCTTAATGACATGCGCTCAGATAACTCAAAAATGGGTGGTACGAGCTACCAAGCTGAAAACGCAAAAGATAAAGACTGGAGCGTAGCAGCAGGTTCTAACGAGCTAAACATCACGCTTACAGATACCTTTGGTACTGAGCAAAACATTGCCATCACAGCGAAAGCGGGCGATGACATTGAACAGCTAGCGACTTACATCAATGGTCAAACAGACCTAGTGAAAGCGTCTGTAGACGAAGACGGTAAACTACAGATGTTTGCTGGCACTAACAAAGTTGACGGTGAAGTTTCATTTGGTGGTTCACTAGCGGGTGAGCTAGGTATGCAAGACGGTCAAGCGGTAACCGTGAATACAATCGACGTAACAAGCGTTGGTGGTGCTCAAGAGTCCGTTGCGATTCTTGATTCTGCGCTGAAATACGTGGATAGTCACCGTGCAGAGCTAGGTGCATTCCAAAACCGCTTTGATCACGCTATCAATAACCTTGATAACATTAACGAAAACGTTAATGCATCGAAGAGCCGTATTAAAGATACAGACTTCGCTAAAGAGACAACGGAGATGACGAAGAACCAAATTCTTTCTCAAGCTTCAAGCTCAATTTTGGCGCAAGCAAAACAAGCACCTCAAGCAGCGATGAGCCTACTAGGTTAAGCACTTGAGTTAACGATACGCTTTACTTCTACTAAGCGTTTAAAAATAAAAACCAGAGCCTTGTGCTCTGGTTTTTTGCTTTTATGCAAATAGCCAACGCAATGCCATGCTTGTTTGTATTTCAGATCAGGATCACATTTGCCCAATCAATTGAATTAATTAGTCAAAAAACGTTTTTTTTTGCTAAAGGTTCTAAAACCGTCGCCGTTAAAGGGAATGAGAGAAATGATATAGATGTGCCAACGTGAGGTGAGAGACTCGGCGGCCATCTACCTAAAATGCCTAAGGAGATCTATATATGGCGATTAATGTAAACACTAACGTGTCTGCAATGACTGCTCAGCGCTATCTAAATACCGCTGCAGAGAACACAACTAAGTCAATGGAGCGTCTGTCTTCTGGCTACAAAATCAACAGCGCAAAAGATGACGCTGCGGGTCTACAAATCTCAAACCGTTTGAATGCGCAAAGCCGTGGTTTAGATATGGCAGTGAAAAATGCCAACGACGGTATCTCAATTGCACAAACTGCGGAAGGTGCAATGGATGAATCAACTAACATCCTGCAACGTATGCGTGACCTTTCCCTACAATCCGCAAATGGTTCGAACTCCAAGTCAGAGCGTGTGGCAATTCAAGAAGAAGTCACGGCGCTAAACGATGAATTAAACCGTATTGCAGAAACCACATCATTTGGTGGTAACCGTCTACTTAACGGCACGTATGGCACTCAATCATTCCAGATCGGTGCAGATTCAGGTGAAGCTGTGATGCTTTCTATGAGTAGCATGCGTTCTGATACTGCAGCGATGGGTGGCAAGAGCTACGCGTCGGAAGAAGGTAAAGATGCAAGCTGGCGCGTAGATGCTGGTGCAGATCTGACAATGAAGTACACCAACAAGCAAGGTGAAGAAGTTGAATTGTCGATCAGCGCTAAGCAAGGCGATGATATCGAACAACTCGCAACGTACATTAACGGTCAGAGCTCTGATGTAAAAGCATCGGTCAGTGAAGATGGCAAAATGCAACTGTTCGCTGCGACTCAAAAAGTAGTGGGCGAGGTTGAATTTGGTGGCAGTCTAGCGTCTGATTTAACGATTGGCGATGCAAAAGACGTGACGGTAAAAGACATTGATGTGACATCTGTTGGCGGCGCTCAAGAAGCGGTAGCGATTATTGATGGCGCACTAAAAAATGTTGACTCAGAGCGTGCTTCTTTAGGTGCTTTCCAAAACCGTTTTGACCATGCGATTAACAACCTCAGCAACATCAATGAGAATGTGAACGCATCAAATAGCCGTATCAAAGACACGGACTACGCGAAAGAAACAACAGCAATGACGAAGAACCAAATCTTGCAACAAGCAAGTACTTCAATCCTTGCACAAGCGAAACAATCGCCTTCAGCTGCATTGAGCTTACTAGGTTAATTCTAGGCAAGACAACCTTAGGCAAATCGTATTAGCGGCTGTCCGTGACAGCCGTTGATTTCCAATGTCATTTTCATTATTCATTTGGATATGAGGTAACATTGGGCAATTAAGGTTAGAAACGGGAGACTGTTATGGATATTTCATCCTACGCATCGAACATTCAGCCTTTTGCCTCTTCTAGTGGCACAGAAATTGCTTCAAAGAATACAACAAGTGCGTCAGCGCAAGGGAAGCCCAATGAGATATTGGCGAGCAAATTAGCGCCAAATCAAACGGTCAACCCAAGCAAAAAAGTCGAGAGTGAAGTGTTATCAGATGATAAGACTTCCGAAGTTATTCAGCAGATTGCCAAAGAGCGCCGAGATCTCAATGATGTCGAGCGTGAAAAGATGGTGGAACGCTTGGATGAATTTTTAACCACGTTGAATACGAGTTTATCGATTCGCATGGATGAAGATTCAGGGCGTCATATTGTCACTATTATTGCCAATGATACCGGTGAGATTATCCGCCAGGTCCCTGATGAAGACTTACTCGTCGTACTCGAACGCCTTGAAAAACACGCCTCTGTCAGTATTGATATGCGAGTTTAATTGAATACGTCACGCGTTAACTTATCGCGTTGCGATCGTGTATTACTTTCGAAGTGGTTTGGTGAATATGGGCCCGATAGGGATGTCTTCTGGCATGGATATCAATTCCATGGTGAGCAAAATAGTCAATGCAGAGCGTGTGCCTAAACAGCAACGTATTGACTATGAACGCACTAAAATTGATTCCAGTATCAGTGCCTATGGGCGGCTCAGAGAGTCACTAGATACGATGAAAAACCTAATGGCAAATTTTCGTCAGGAAAAAGCGTTTGCGGTACGCAGCGTGGACACTTCTGAAGAGAACATTGTCACAGCGACGGCTTCAACTGAAGCAATTGCTGGCAAATATGCAGTCGATGTATTGCAACTTGCCCAGAGCCACAAAGTGGCGTCTGACGTGGTGCCAGAAGATACTCGTTTTGGACCCGGCAAGTTGCAAATTTCCCTTGGCGAAGACAGCTTCGACCTCTCCCTAGGTAAAAATTCCAAACTTGTTGATGTTGTGCGAGCGATCAATGGATCTCGGGATAATCCTGGTATTCGTGCTTCTATCATTAAAGATATGAATGGCCCTCGCTTGATTGTGGCCGCTAACCAATCTGGCGCAGATAAAAGTATTCTTATCAATGTTGAGGCTGAGCCCGGCGATGACTTGTATCGTTTTGAATATAAAACGATAGAACAGCGTGTCAAACAACTTGAGAAAGCACAATCTGAAGCGCTTGCCCTATTAGATTTACCTCCGCAAGATGGCTTGGAACCGGCGCAGAATGTGGCTGATGGTGATGAGTTAAGCGCACAAGATACTCAAGCCGAAGGGGCGAATGCTGCGCAGACTGAGCAAGAAGAGGGGGCTGCGGATCAAACAGCGAAAGAGGCAAATTCTGGCCGCCCAGAGGATACGATACCGGGCTGGACGGAAACTGCATCAGGCACTCTGATGGATTCTTATCAAGCGCCAGAACCTGAGTTGGATGAAAAGGCGTTAGAAAAATCGAAAGAAGTACCTGGCTGGAGTAATACCGCCTCCGGTACATTAACCGATTCTTATGTCACACCAAAAGAAGCACAAGCTAAATTAGAGCAAGAACTTGAAGCTGAAAAAGCGGCAATCGCTAAAGCGGTTGCTGAAGGCGACATGACCGAAGCCGAAGCGAAAAAGATTGAACGAGAAAAGCTTACACCAGAAGAGCGTGAGCGAATCGAAAAAGTGGAGACAGCTCAAGCTGAACTAGCAGAAGCTCAGCGCTCACTGCAAATCTACAAAGGCATGGCAGAGGTCCAAAGCGCGCAAGATTCTATCGTGGTGCTTGACGGTGTCGCTGAGCTTGCAAGCAGTAACAACGTCATTGAAGATGCGATTGAAGGTGTTGACCTCACGTTGAAGGGCACAACTCAACCTGGAGAGCGTCCTGCGGAAATTGGTGTTGAATACGACAGACAAAGCGTTCGAGCTGATATCGAGCAGTTTGTTGCCGCCTATAACCAGTTCTATCAAGTATCCGCGGATCTTGCGAAAGTTGATCCAGCAACTGGCCAAGTAGGACCATTGTCTGGTGATAGTGTAGTTCGTAGTGCTGACTCCCGCCTAAAAAGTGTATTTTCAAGTGCGGTTGAAGGGGCGCCTGATGATCTGAAAACCTTGACTGAATTTGGTATTACGACCACGAGGCAGGGTAACCTTGAGATCAATTATCAGATGCTTGATAAGCAGCTTAATAATAATTTTAATAAGCTGGAAGATTTCTTTGGTGGCAATAATGGTTTTGCTAAAAAAGTTGAAGACGCTATCCACAGCATGACGGGCGTTACAGGTTCAATTCGAACACGTGAGAAAAGCCTGACCGAGCGAAACTACAGCCTTAATGATGACCAAGCGACGCTAAATCGACGCATGGAAGGGTTAGAAAAACGCACCCATGATAAATTTGCGGCGATGCAAGATGCGACCGGAAAGATGCAATCGCAGCTTGCGGGCATGATGAACGCGCTGTCTTGAGTTTTGCCGGCTTAGTTACAAAAGATGGTCATAAAGGCAACGGTTAGCGTTAGAGAAATCGAGTGGTGTAGTACATATAACGTACTGTTAATGAAAGAAAAAGGCAGAATGAGTGACGATATTCGATCGACTGCGTGATACAGATCACCAATTACTATCGCATTTAGATAATCTTGAGTTAAATACTGAAGAAATTCATGCTTTGGTCGATATAAGAGAACAAATTATAAAAACGTTGATTGCGGCTTGTGAGCGCAATCCTCGTCTAAAGCAGAGTGAAGAGTGGCGCTTAGCGGTGGAAGAGACACAAAAGGTTACCGCTAAGATGCATTCTAAAACCGAACAATTGGGGCTGTCACTGCGACAATACCGACACGGTAAAAAATCGCTACAGCAGTACCAAAAATTTATTTGAGAGGATAGTGATGCGTGGTTCATTGCAAGCATATAAGAAAGTATCAGTAGACAGCCAATTAAGCGCTGCCTCACCGCACAAAGTTATCCAGATGTTGATGGGTGGTGCTATTGAAAGGCTGATCCAAGCAAAAGCGGCTATGCAGCAAGGCAATATTCCAGTTAAAGGTGAGCGTATTGGTAAAGCCTTGGACATCATCATCGCGCTTCGTAGTTGCTTATCAATGGATGATGGTGGAGATATTGCCAAGAATCTAGATCAATTATATGAGTTCATGATCACACAGATCACAGAAGCAAACCACGAGAATAATCCGCAACCAATCGACGATGTTATCGACATTATCAGGGAAATTAAGTCTGCTTGGGATCAAATCCCTGCAGGTTTCCATAATTTGACCGCGGAAGAAGTTGGGATTTAAGCGGAATTAACCTCTTAATCTCGAAGTGATGAAGTTGCCTTATAAGGTTATTGTCAATAGAATAGACGCCATCCAATGCCAGATGGCGTTTTTTTGTCTCTAATTACTTATTTTATAAAATTAAACTTATAAATGCGGTGTGGAAAATATGTGGCCCTCTAGGCGCAACATGACAGATATTTGACGTTACTTTGGCCGTACTTTCTATCGAGGCATTAATCTCAAAAGATGCATGGCTTAGCTAAACTACTCGTCATCGCTGACGATGAGCAAATTCGTACTAATCTAAATACTATTTTAGAGTTTGTCGGCGAACATTGCGTCACCATACCTTCGAGTGACATACAGCAAGTTGATTGGTCGCAAGCCTGGTCAGGGTGTATTGTAGGGGCATTAGCACACCCTACGTTTTCTGACGCCTTACTTACCCAACTGTCTCGTTCCAACCATATCCCTTTATTGGTCACTAGTGAATTCACAGGCGCTGTGGAACCGCTTACTAATTATGTGGGCGAGCTAGAGCTACCTCTGAATTATCCGCAGCTAAGTGATGCCTTGCGACACTGCCAAGAGTTTCTTGGTCGCAAAGGGGTACAGGTTCCTTCAAACACTCGCAAAAACACACTGTTTAGAAGCCTTGTGGGTCAAAGCAAGGGTATTCAGGATGTTAGACACCTTATAGAACAGGTTGCCGGCTCAGAGGCTAACGTTCTTATTCTAGGCGAATCTGGTACCGGTAAAGAGGTAGTAGCTCGTAATATCCACTATCACTCTAGTCGCCGAGGTGGACCATTTGTGCCGATTAATTGCGGCGCTATCCCTCCCGATCTATTAGAAAGTGAACTGTTTGGTCATGAGAAAGGCGCGTTTACTGGCGCGATTACCTCTCGTAAAGGGCGCTTTGAGTTAGCTGAAGGTGGCACCTTGTTCTTAGACGAAATTGGCGATATGCCGATGTCGATGCAAGTGAAGTTACTACGCGTGTTACAAGAGCGCGTTTTTGAACGTGTTGGTGGCACAGCTGTGTTAAAAGCCAATGTGCGCATTGTGGCCGCGACTCATCGTAACCTTGAGAGCATGATTCAATGTGGTGACTTCAGAGAAGATCTTTTCTATCGATTGAATGTATTCCCTATTGAAATGCCATCATTAAAAGATCGAAAAGAAGATATTCCGCTATTGCTGCAAGAGCTGCTGACGCGTTTGGAAGCGGAAGGCGGACAACCGATTTGTTTTGCCCCACGTTCTGTTAATTCCTTAATGGAGCATGATTGGCCCGGCAACGTTCGAGAATTAGCGAATTTGGTAGAGCGTATGGTTATTCTCTATCCTAATAGCTTAGTTGACGTAAATCATCTCCCAGTGAAGTATCGTTACAGTGATATCCCTGAGTTCCAACCAGAGATGAATCTTTTTAAATCGGTGGAAGAGCAAGAGCGAGATGCGTTAGATAGTATCTTCGCTGACAACTTTACTCTTGGTGAGCCAGAGATCGATGATTATAACGCGCCGCAAGGGCTGCCTCCGGAAGGTGTTAATCTCAAGGAGATGTTAGCAGAACTTGAGGTGAATATGATCAACCAGGCGTTAGATGCGCAAGATGGTATTGTTGCTCGAGCCGCCGATATGTTGGGAATGAGACGAACCACATTAGTTGAAAAAATGCGAAAATACTGCCTCAATCGATAATGTGATGCCTGTCACGTCAATATGATGGCGACATTAATTTGACGCTATAAAATTGTTTGAAAACAAAAACTTAAGCTTGGTATGCTTTTTGCATTATCAGGCTTAAGTTTTTTATGGGACTGTATATTCTAAGGGCGTTAGCCCTCTGTCGTTGGGATAACAAAAGGAATGCCTCACTCATGAACTCGTCGCCTAGTGACGCCGTAGAGCCGATTACTCCACCGTCCTCCTCGCATTTAGATTCATTAGAGTCTCAGGTGGAACGCTATCAGCAAGTGATAGAGGCGATGCCTGCAGGGGTAATATTGCTCGATACTCAAGGGGTGGTTAGGGAAGCAAACCCAGAGGCACATCGAATTCTAGAACTGCCGCTCGTCGGGCAAAAGTGGTTTCACCTTATTCAGGTTGTGTTTGATCCCAAAGAAGACGACGGTCATGAAGTGTCGCTGCGCAATGGACGCAAGGTTCGTCTGGCTATTTCTGCGTCTTCAACAGGGCAATTAATTTTAATCACGGACCTTACCGAAACGCGCCTGCTGCAATCAAGGGTCAGTGATTTACAACGTTTATCCTCTCTTGGCCGAATGGTCGCATCGTTAGCTCATCAGGTTCGCACACCATTATCTAGCGCCATGCTTTACGCCTCAAATTTGGGGGCACCTAACCTCAATGACGCCACTCGTTCACGTTTTCAGATGAAGTTGGTCGATCGGCTACATGATTTAGAAAAACAGGTTAATGATATGTTGTTGTTTGCCAAAGGCGGTGACAACAAAGTCGTACAACGATTCTCGTTGAAGGACTTGGTGGCGGAATACCAACCCATGGTTGAGACAACACTGAAAAGTAATCATATCGACTACTTTATTGAAGTTGAACATGACGAGGTTGAACTGTTGGGCAACGCTAATGCGATTGCGTCAGCATTAAGTAATTTGGTGTTGAATGCGGTGCAAATTAGCGGCAAAGAATCGCAAGTGGACGTGTTTTTTCGCCCGGTGAATGACGAACTGAAAATTTCGATACAGGACAACGGACCTGGCATCCCTAAAGAACTTCAGCACCGAATAATGGAGCCGTTTTTTACCACACGTTCGCAAGGAACTGGACTAGGTCTGGCCGTGGTACAGATGGTTTGTCGTGCCCATGAAGGCCGACTCGAATTGATATCGGAAGAAGGAGACGGCGCGTGTTTTACCATGTGCTTACCCCTTGCTGGGACATCATCTTCTGACGCAAAAAATGAAGGACAAGAATAATGGCACAAAGCAGAGTATTGATAGTAGAAGACGACGAAGGATTGCGTGAAGCTTTGGTCGATACCTTGGCGCTCGCGGGCTATGAGTGGGTGGAAGCCGATTGTGCTGAAGACGCCTTAGTGAAGCTAAAAAGTCAGCCTGTGGATATTGTCGTATCCGATGTGCAAATGGCCGGAATGGGTGGATTGGCGTTGCTGCGAAATATTAAGCAGCACTGGCCAAATCTACCTGTCTTGCTGATGACGGCATACGCCAATATTGAAGATGCGGTTGCGGCAATGAAAGAAGGTGCGATTGATTATATGGCGAAGCCGTTTGCGCCAGAAGTACTTCTGAATATGGTCAGCCGTTACGCGCCAGTCAAGTCAGACAGTAATGGCGATGCGATTGTTGCCGATCCAAAAAGCATCCAACTATTAGCTTTGGCCGATAAAGTTGCCAAAACGGATGCCAGTGTCATGGTTTTGGGGCCAAGCGGTTCTGGAAAAGAAGTCATGTCGCGTTATATCCACAATCACTCGCTGCGCTCAGAAGGGCCATTTGTTGCGATTAACTGTGCCGCCATTCCAGACAATATGCTCGAAGCTACGCTGTTTGGTTACGAGAAAGGCGCGTTTACTGGTGCGATTCAAGCGTGCCCAGGGAAATTTGAGCAAGCGCAAGGCGGAACCATTTTATTGGATGAAGTCAGCGAAATGGATCTTAACTTACAAGCGAAGCTACTGCGAGTGTTACAAGAGCGAGAAGTAGAGCGTTTAGGTAGCCGTAAAAGCATCGCATTGGATGTTCGCGTTCTTGCAACGAGTAACCGAGATCTTAAGCAGTATGTTCAAGAGGGCAATTTCCGTGAAGATCTCTATTATCGCTTGAATGTGTTCCCAATTTCATGGCCAGCCCTGCGGGAAAGAACCGGTGATATTCCGCCATTAGCGACGCATTTAACAGAAAGGCATTGTAAGAAATTAGGAATGCCTGTCCCTAAATTTAGTGAGATGGCATTAGCAAAGTTGATGCAATACCCATGGCCAGGTAATGTTCGTGAGTTAGACAACGTTGTGCAACGAGCGCTGATTTTATGTGACCAAACTCTGATTGAATCTGAGCACATTTTACTAGAGGGAGTGGACTGGCAAGATGCTGCGGGTCTACAACAAGTAGTTGCAAACCCTATCGCTTATTCCAGCACTGAGTTACCTATTGCCGAACCTACTGTTGCGCCTGTTGCAGACTCTGCTTACTGCGCGGATAGAACGGCGGTATTGGAAAAGCCGATATCTGTTGGTGAAGGACTAGGAGGAGAGCTTAGGGATCAAGAGTTTGCCATTATCCTAGAAACACTAAAAGAGTGTGAAGGACGACGTAAAGAAATGTCAGAAAAATTAGGTATTAGCCCAAGAACCTTGCGTTATAAATTGGCTAAAATGCGTGATGCAGGTATAGAGATTCCCAATTAGTGATCTCACTCCAAATCACCAGTATGACCATATCGAGTTTTCGCGCTATCGACGCTAGTCACGAAGATGCCTTTCATGGCATAATTTTTGCTGATATCTGATTTAGCGCTGACAAATAAAGGACACTGTCAATAAAATGACAGTAAGTGAGAAAGCATGAGAGTTGATGGATTAAATACCGAGATGCAAGCGATGATGCTTGAAGCATCTAGTGCCCGTGCCACACCAACGGCACAGCAAGTGGGTGCTGATTTTGGTGACATGCTTTCACAAGCAGTAAATAACGTGAATGGACTGCAAAAGTCTTCAGGTAATTTACAAATGCGATTTGATCGCGGTGACGCTGATGTATCGCTATCCGATGTGATGATCGCCAGAAACAAATCCAGTGTTGCATTTGAAGCAACCATCCAAGTACGTAATAAGCTTGTTGAGGCCTACAAAGAGCTCATGAACATGCCCGTATAGTCTAGGTAGTAGACAGTTATTTTAGGTCGTAGACAGTCAATTTAGGTAGTGGACAGTGGCTCAAGAAAATCATTCAACAGATGTGACCGTAATGGATGGCGCGGATACTAATTTGGTTGCTAGCTCAGATTTAGTCTCCGAAGGTCAAAACCCCGATATAAATGAGAAAAGCAGCTCTAAATTCGATTTAGCCGTTGGTGACCTCGATCTGCTGCGACAAATCGTTCTCGTACTTTCCATCTCTATCTGTGTCGCACTTATTGTGATGCTGTTCTTTTGGGTCAAAGAACCCGAAATGCGCCCATTAGGCGTATATGAAACAGAAGAGTTGATTCCGGTACTCGACTATCTTGATCAAAAGAAGGTCGAATACAAGCTTGAAGGCAATGCGTTGAGCGTGCCAGTCAATCAGTACAGCAACCTAAAGCTAGATATGGTGCGTGCGGGTCTAAACCGTGCGTCAAATACTGGTGATGATATCTTAATGCAAGATATGGGGTTTGGTGTGTCTCAGCGTTTGGAGCAAGAGCGACTCAAGCTCAGTCGTGAACGGCAACTTGGAAAAGCGATTGAGCAAATGAAGCAGATCCGTACCGCACGAGTGCTGCTTGCCCTTCCTAAACAAAGTGTCTTTGTCCGTCATAATCAAGAGGCGTCTGCCTCAGTCTTTCTAACTCTGGCAACGGGTTCAGTCCTAAAACGTCAGGAAGTTGACTCTGTCGTTGATATGGTGGCAAGTGCTGTTCCAGGCATGAAAACCACGCGAATTACCGTTACCGATCAACATGGTCGACTGCTCAGTTCAGGCTCACAAGACGCCACATCGGCGGCAAGAAGAAAAGAGCAAGAGCTTGAACAAAACCAAGAACAGGCACTGCGTGAAAAAATAGATTCAGTGTTAATTCCTATTTTAGGGCTTGGCAACTATACGGCTCAGGTGGACATCGAGTTGGATTTTAGTGCAGTGGAGCAAACTCGTAAGCAGTTTGATCCGAATACTCCCGCGACGCGAAGTGAGTATACGCTAGAAGATTATAATAATGGCAATGCTGTGGCGGGGGTTCCTGGTGCGCTGAGTAATCAACCGCCAGCGGATGCCTCGATTCCAACTGACGTTGCGCAAATGAAAGACGGGTCGGTATTAGGGCAAGGCTCGGTACACAAAGAAGCCACACGCAACTTTGAACTTGATACCACCATCAGTCACGAGCGTAAGCAAAGTGGTGTCGTGAATCGTCAAACGGTCGCCGTAGCGATTAAGAATCGCGCGAAAGTGAACCCGGATACTGGCGACGTAACGTATGAGCCTCGTTCAGAAACCGAACTGGCCGCAATTCGACAAATTCTTATCGGTTCGGTGGGCTTTAGTGAAAGCCGTGGTGATTTACTCAATGTATTGAGTATGACCTTTGAAACACCAGTAACCGAGCAATTGGCGGATGTTCCACTCTGGGAACACCCGAATTTCAACGATTGGGTTCGATGGTTTGCCAGTGCACTGGTGATCATTGTCGTGGTATTAGTGTTGATTCGTCCGGCAATGAAGAAATTGCTTAATCCAGCTGCGCAAGATACCGATGAGCAATTGTATGGCCCAGATGGTTTACCGCTCGGTGCGGATGGCGAAACCAGCCTGATCGGTAGTGATATCGACGGTAGCGAGCTGTTTGAATTTAGCACAGGCATTGATCTGCCTAACTTACATAAAGATGAAGATGTCTTGAAGGCGGTTCGAGCACTCGTGGCGAATGAGCCAGAGCTTGCCGCGCAAGTCGTGAAGAATTGGATGGTTGAGAACTAATGGCAAATGAAATTGTAGCCAGCAATGGTGGGCAGGTTGTTGAATCAACCGTAGATATCTCAAACATAAGTGGTGAAGAAAAAGCCGCCATTCTTTTACTTAGTTTAAATGAACAAGACGCGGCTAGTATCATTCGTCATTTAGAGCCAAAACAAGTGCAACGTGTTGGTGGGGCAATGGCTCGCGCAAGCGACTTAAGCCAAGATAAAGTGGGTGCGGTACACCGCGCGTTTCTTGAAGACATTCAGAAGTACACCAATATTGGTATGGGCAGTGAAGACTTCATGCGCAATACTTTGGTGGCAGCACTTGGTGAAGATAAAGCCAATAACTTGGTTGACCAGATTTTACTGGGGACTGGCTCTAAGGGTCTTGATTCATTGAAATGGATGGATCCTCGTCAAGTGGCGAGCATCATAATTAATGAGCACCCGCAAATTCAAACCATCGTATTGTCCTATCTTGAAGCCGATCAGTCGGCGGAAATTCTTTCTCAGTTCCCAGAGCGAGTGCGTCTTGATCTTATGATGCGTATCGCCAACCTAGAGGAAGTGCAACCTTCGGCGTTGGCAGAGCTAAACGAGATCATGGAGAAACAGTTTGCCGGTCAAGCTGGCGCGCAAGCTGCGAAAATTGGCGGCCTGAAGGCGGCGGCCGAGATCATGAACTACCTCGACAATAACGTTGAAGGCCTGCTTATGGATCAAATTCGCGACCAAGACGAAGACATGGCGACTCATATCCAAGATCTTATGTTTGTATTTGAAAACCTCATTGAGGTTGATGATCAAGGCATTCAAAAGCTGCTTAGGGACGTTCCTCAAGATGTACTGCAACGTGCACTTAAAGGCGCTGATGATGGCCTGAAAGAGAAGATTTTCAACAACATGTCGAAACGTGCGGCTGATATGATGCGCGAAGACATTGAAGCGATGCCTCCTGTACGAGTCGCGGATGTAGAATCGGCACAGAAAGAGATTTTGACCATAGCAAGAAAGATGGCAGACAGTGGAGAGTTGATGCTCTCTGGTGGTGCTGACGAGTTCTTGTAATCAACGGGTAAGGTAAAATTATGGCTGGAGATAGAAAACGCGGCTTCTTGCGCCCTTCTGAAGACATCACCATGGAATCTGCGCATTCATGGGGGCTGCCCGATTACACCTCTCAGACCAATCAGCATGCTCGCGAAACCGCATTAAACTACGACCCAAGTTGGACGCCACTTGATGAGCCGACGCCAGAAGATGCACCGTTTGAATTAACAGAAGAGCAGATCGAACTTATTAAGCAAGGCGCTTATCAAGAAGGATTATTCCAAGGCCAAGAGGCTGGGTTTAAGCAAGGTTTTGATAAGGGTAAGCAAGAAGGGATGGAAGCTGGACACCAAGAAGGGCTCGAGCTTGGTAAGGCCGAAGGCGTTGCCGCAGGTGAGGAATACATCAAACAGCAAGTTGAAATATTCATGGGTATGGCAAACCAGTTTGCTCAACCTCTTGAACTCATGAATAGCCAAGTTGAGAAGCAGTTGGTCGACATGGTGCTGACGCTAGTCAAAGAAGTCGTGCATGTTGAAGTCCAAACCAACCCGCAATTTATTCTCGATACGATTAAACAGTCGGTAGAAGTACTCCCTATTGTGGGACACGCTATTACGCTCAAATTACATCCTGCTGACGTGGACATTGTTCGAGCAGCCTACGGTGATCAAGAGTTGGATATTCGTAATTGGCAACTCGTGGTAGAGCCTGCACTCAATCGTGGTGATGTTCAAATCGAAGCGGGTGAGTCCAGTGTGAGCTACAAGGTGGAAGAGCGAATTCACAGCGTGCTACAAAGCTTTTGTGGCACTAATCGTCATCAGGGTTCGGATTAATGCAAGCGCTCTCTGACCGTCTCGCTCAGTATAAAGTATCAGGGCACAAGTCACGTGCCGTCGCGTCAGGTAAGTTGGTGCGAGTTGTTGGATTAACACTAGAAGCAACGGGCTGCAAAGCGCCCATCGGTAGCTTGTGTAAAGTCGAAACCATGACGGGTGAGATGGAAGCGGAAGTGGTTGGTTTTTCCGGTGAACATCTATTTTTAATGCCGAGTGAGCAAATCAGCGGCATTTTACCTGGCGCTAGAGTCACGCCAATGACAGCAGAAACTGGGTTACCCGTAGGAATGGAGCTGTTAGGCCGTGTCATTGATGGTGTGGGTAACCCACTAGATGGCCTGGGCGAAATATACACGGAGAAACGCGCCTCGTTTAATGCTCAGCCTATTAATCCCCTTGCAAGAAAGCCTATTTCAGAACCGCTAGATGTTGGCCTTAAGGCCATTAATGGCTTGTTAACGGTTGGCAAAGGCCAACGTATCGGCTTATTTGCCGGTTCTGGTGTGGGTAAATCGGTCACTTTGGGCATGATGACTCGTGGCACAACCGCGCAAGTGGTGGTTGTGGGGTTAATTGGTGAGCGTGGACGAGAAGTTAAAGAGTTTATTGAAGAGATTTTAGGTACAACGGGACGTCAACGCTCTGTGGTGGTGGCTGCACCAGCGGATTCATCGCCTTTGATGCGTTTGAAAGGTTGCCAAACGGCGTTGACTATCGCTGAGTACTTTAGAGACCAAGGGCTCGATGTATTGCTATTGATGGACTCATTAACTCGTTTTGCACAAGCGCAGCGTGAGATTGCCTTATCGGTGGGTGAGCCACCTGCAACGAAAGGTTATCCGCCATCGGTGTTTGCCAAGCTGCCAGCGCTTGTTGAGCGAGCGGGGAATGGTGATGACAATCAAGGCTCGATTACTGCGTTTTTCACAGTATTGACCGAAGGTGATGATCTACAAGATCCAATCGCCGATGCCTCACGTGCGATTCTAGATGGCCACATTGTATTATCACGCGAAATGGCAGACGCTGGGCACTATCCCGCGATTGATGTGGAAAAATCAGTGAGTCGTGTCATGCCGCAAATAACCGATGATCAGCATGTATTGATGTCCAAAGCGGTGAGACAGGTGCTATCTGTGTGCCGCAAGAATCAAGATTTGGTGTCGATTGGGGCATATAAACCGGGGACTGACCCTGCGATTGATAGCGCCTTTACCCTGAAGCCGAAGTTGGATCAATATTTACAGCAAAGCATGAAAGAGACCGTGCCTTACGACATGTGCGTTAACATGCTCAAGCAACTGTTGCAGGTTAATTGACGGTAAGTTATGGACAATGCACTCGACTTCCTTCTTGAACAAGCTAAAGACAATGAGCAGCAAGCCGTATTGGCACTCAATAAAGCGCGCTCTGAGCTAGAAGATTATTACAATCAAGTGAGGCAAATTGAGCAATATCGACTCGACTATTGCAATCAATTAGTCCGTCGCGGAAAGGAAGGTCTGACGGCGAGTGAATATGGTCACTTAAATCGATTTCTGACTCAATTGGACGAAACGCTGACTAAGCAAAAAACGGCAGAGTCGCACTTTAAGCAACAAGTTGATGATTGCCAAGAGTTTTGGCACAACACACGTAAGCAGCGACGATCCTATGAATGGATGATGGACAAAAAGGCCAAAGAGAAAGCGCGTATTGCCGATAGAAAAGAGCAACAACAAATGGATGAGTTTTCGAATTTGCTGTTTGCTCGAAGAAAAACTCAGCGTTAATGTGATTTTTTCTGAAGCGGGTAATGAGCTTCAAGCGATCGACAGCCGACGCTTGTTCGACGATGCAACTTATTTGCTTCAAACCACGCCAAGCACATCCAATCCTACAGCTTGTTATCACTTAGGTATAATTATTGCATCTTATCTGCTTATAAAAACCAGCGGCAGTCATCTGCCTCTAATGTTGTTATCACCACTATTAATTTTGTCATCACCACTATGTAGGCCCGAATGGAATGAGTCTGTCTGTCTCTAGCAATAATGTTCTGCCATCATCGAATCTTAAATCGAGCAACGATTCTGCTTCAGCAAAAGATACCGCTGCAATGTCAGAGGAAGCGGGCTTTTTTGATAAATTGAAAAGTGCGATATCTGGTGAAAATGCAGAGAAAAAACAAAGTGTTGATGGTTCTCTTGCTAAGAAGGGGTCATCAGAAAAATCAGTGGCTGATTCTAGCTTGCCTTCTTCCCACGCCTCTGAGACTGTAACTGATGATATGGGCGAGGTTGCATTGGAATCAGTTGAGAGTAAAGGGTTGAAGTCAAACGGCAAAGGTGAGTCCGCTGATCGCGTGAATCAAAGCGTAAAGACCCCAACAGAAAATGACGAAGTCTCATCTTCGGATGTCAAGAAAATGGCGTTGGCGACCACTGCTGTCGCCTCGGAAGAGGCAGTATCAGTAACGGATCCTGAAACTTTGGCCGCGACTTCGCAAGCTAAATCGTCAGTACATGCTAGCGCATCAGTACATTCTAGTGCATCGGCACAAGCTAATGCATCAGCACAAGCGACCATGGATGAAAGCTCTCAGTTACTGAATCGCTTAAACGAGTCAAATCAAGCGCTGCAAACTCCTTCATTAGAATCGGCTGCGGGGGCTGCGGCTACGACCGCTATGGTCAATGATACGACCGACAAGACCCTACCATCAGATGAGGCAACAGTGTTAGCGACCTTTGCTGCGGCATCTGGGCAGTCAATGCCGGTGGAATCCCCAATTGGACAGACTTTACCAGCTGAGGCGTTATCCTCAACCGCGATAGCTTCTGCAGCTGTGACTTCTCCAGCTGCGGTTTCTACAACAGCAGCCTCACCGCAAACATTGACATCATCAGTCGGAGTAGGGCAAGCGAATAGTACCTTGGCTCAGTCAGCAGGTGTGGCAGGGTTAGCTGTGGCTGACGGCAGCGTAAAAAGTGACGGAGCGAATTCTCAAATTGCTTGGTCGCAAACTGATGGAAGCAGTGATGCTAAGTTGGAAGGAAAAGCCGCGATACTTGCTGCAGGCGCCGCGCTGGATAAATCAACGTTAGATAAGCAAGCGTCGAATGGGCTCAATGCAGTACCAACGCCATTATCGCAACCAAATTCACAGCAAGCGCAGCCTTTCCATTCAGCTCATCAGGGAATGGCAGCGGCGAGTAATGACGGTGCTAGTGCGCCGGCCGCAGGAACATTAGCTGCAGCGTCAATGCTAGCAGGAAAAGAAACGCCGTCAGCGAGTCCAGTGACGAGTGGAGTCGCACCCCCTAATGCGATGGGGGTTGGTCAGACAAACTTGAAAGGCTTGAAACCCAGTCCCGCGTCGAGTAATGAGCCGCTAAACGGTCTGAATCCGGCAGCGACAGCAGGCACAGCATTGGGCACTCAAGCACTACGCGGTGAGCAACCACAAGCGACGACGAACGTACAATCACCGATGGTGCTCACTAAAGAGAATGCCAGCGATCAAGTTTCAGAACGTATTCAGATGATGATGGCGAAGAACCTAAAGCAGGTGGATATTCGCCTTGATCCGCCAGAGTTAGGGCGAATGCAAATTCGCATGACACTCAATAGTGACACCGCGACCGTGCATTTCACCGTTCAGAACCAACAAACACGAGAGATGGTTGATCAATCAATGCCAAGGCTGCGAGAAATGTTATCGCAGCAAGGTATTCAACTTGCTGATACCTCAGTACAGCAACAAGGTTCTGGTCAACAGCAGCGTCATGCATCGGCAGATGCTCATAATCAAGGCTCAGGTGGTGCCGGTCAGTCTCATGGCGATGCGGAAGCCATAGAGGAAGGGGTGAGCATGAACCTAAATATCGCCAAAAAAGAAGATGGTATCAGTTATTATGCGTAGCGCATTGTTTTGCTCTGAGTGTTTTAGTTAACGAATAAACTCAACGCGAAACCACGTCACGTGGGATTGTCTGTATAATCGGCTCAATAACCTCAAGCCGCTTAACTAAAAGTAAATATCGATATGGCAGAAAATATTCAAGAACAACCAAACAGTAAGAAAAAACTGTTGATTATCATCGTAGCAGTACTCGTGGTTTTGCTCATTGCTGGAGGCGTTGCTTACTGGCTTTTTGGCACAGATAGTACGCCTCAACATCGCCCAACGTCTGCGCAAAATGCTCCAGCTGTCGTGGTTGATCCAATCTCATACGTCAACATCGCGCAACCTTTCGTGTTTAATGTTACGGGGAAGTCTCGTGATCGTATGGTTCAGATTAAAGCTCAACTGATGGTGCGTGGGCTAGATAATGAAGAGTTAGCTCGTTATCATTCACCATTGATTGAGAGTACGTTGCTGTCAACGTTTGCTTCCACGTCGGTTGAGCAGTTAAGAAGTACCAATGGGCGAGTTGAATTACGTGATCAAGCAACCGCCGACATACAGAGTAGTTTGTCACAAGTGGTCGGAAAGCCCGTGATAGAACGCGTACTCTTTACAGATTTTGTTATCCAGTAGGTAATGTGTGACTGACTTATTAAGCCAAGACGAAATTGATGCGCTACTGCATGGTGTAGATGATGTTGATGAGGTAGAAGAAGAACTGGATCAGGATCCTAGTGATGCGGTGCATTTTGATTTTTCTTCCCAAGACCGCATTGTTCGTGGTCGAATGCCAACGTTGGAGCTTATCAACGAACGCTTCGCACGGCATATGCGAATTAGCTTATTCAATATGTTAAGAAAGACCGCAGAAGTGTCTATCAATGGTGTCCAAATGATGAAATTTGGCGAATACCAAAACACACTTTATGTACCAACTAGCTTGAATATGGTGCGGTTTAGACCGTTAAAAGGTACCGCGCTAATTACCATGGAAGCACGTTTGGTCTTTATTCTCGTCGAAAACTTTTTTGGTGGAGACGGCCGTTTCCACGCCAAGATTGAAGGCCGAGAGTTTACGCCAACCGAACGCCGTATTATTCAATTGCTGATGAAAACCGTGTTTGAAGACTATAAAGAAGCATGGTCGCCAGTTATGGGGGTAGAGTTCGAATATTTGGACTCTGAAGTGAACCCGAGTATGGCGAACATTGTTAGTCCGACGGAAGTGATTGTTGTCAGCTCTTTCCACATCGAAGTTGATGGTGGTGGTGGCGACTTCCACGTTGTGATGCCGTATTCGATGGTTGAGCCCATCCGAGAGCTTCTCGATGCGGGGGTGCAGTCGGATAAAATGGAAACGGACGTTCGTTGGAGCAGCGCGTTACGTGAAGAAATCATGGATGTTCCGGTTAATTTTCGCGTAAATCTGTTGGAAAAAGACGTGTCTCTACGCGATTTAATGGAGTTGCAAGTCGGTGACATTATTCCGATTGAAATGCCGGAAAATGCCACGATGTTTGTCGAAGAATTACCGACATATCGAGTGAAAATGGGAAGGACAGGCGAGAAAATTGCCGTTCAAATTTCCGAGAAGATTAGACGCCCAGATGTGGTAAAAACGGATTTAGCTTTCCTTGGTAAGGATATTATGGCTGAGCTCGAGCATGTGGACGATGAGAACGAATAAGAGAGTATAAAAAGTTATGGGCATTACAGACGACCAAAAGTTAGCAGATGAATGGGCAGCCGCACTTGGGGAAGACCCAATGGCACCAGAGATTGACGTAGATGAAGTACTTGCCGCACCGTTGGACGAGTTGCAAGACTCCTCGACGCCTATTTCGGAAGATGAGCGCCGCAAGCTCGATACCATCATGGATATTCCCGTGACCATCTCAATGGAAGTAGGACGTTCGCAAATTAGCATTCGTAACTTACTGCAATTGAACCAAGGGTCGGTGGTTGAATTAGATCGTATCGCGGGTGAGTCATTGGACGTGATGGTGAATGGCACCCTAATCGCCCATGGGGAAGTGGTTGTCGTCAATGATAAATTTGGTATTCGTCTTACCGACGTCATAAGCCAAACTGAGCGCATCAAAAAGTTACGTTAAGCATGAAAATACTAAATTCGATCGTAGTTTCCGCCTTGTTATTGTCTACGTCAGTGCTCGCTTCGCAAGCGCCTACTCAGCTCGCTGGTGGAGAATCTCCGTTTGATCTTGCCGCTACACTAGGTGCACTTGTACTGGTTGTGATGGTGATTTTGGGGCTGGCTTGGTTGCTAAAACGGATGAAAGTGCCGTCAATGATCAATCAGCAAGGACTTAAAATTGTGCGACAAATCCCTGTTGGGACAAAAGAGCGCATCGCGATAGTGGAAGCGGGAGATGAGCAATTTCTTGTTGGGATCACCGCGCAATCCATTCAATTGATTTCTAAATTAGAGACGCCACTGACGCAGGAAGAAGCCACACAGCCTGCTTTCGCGGCTCAGTTATCCAAATTGATGAAAAAACAAGGTTAGCAATGATTACTATACTGCGCGCAGCATGCCTTTGCTTACTTCTTAGTTTTGCGCCAATCAGCTTTGCTGAAGAGGCATTGGCAACACCAGTAACGAGCGGCGCAGCACTAGACAGTGGTGTAACGGTTTCGGCGATGCAGAGCGACCAAGGGGCGGCAAGCTCAACAGCGAGTAGCTTCGCGTCTGGTCCGGGTATTCCTGCCTTCACCATGAAAACCAATGCGGATGGTAGCGAAGATTACTCAGTAAACTTACAAATCCTAGCCTTGATGACCATGCTTGGCTTCTTGCCTGCTATGGTCATCTTGATGACCTCGTTTACTCGTATTGTCGTGGTCATGTCGATTCTTAGGCAGGCGATGGGTCTACAGCAAACACCTTCCAATCAAGTGATTATTGGTATTGCCATGTTTTTAACCTTATTCATTATGTCGCCAGTGTTGAGTAAGGTGAATGATGAGGCGATTCAGCCTTATTTGAATGAAGAGATTTCAGCCAAACAAGCCTTTGACCAAGCACAAGGTCCAATGAAGGATTTCATGCTCAAGCAAACACGCGTTAAAGACTTAGAAACCTTCGTACACATGTCTGGTTCCACCGCGCAAAATCCAGAAGATGTATCCCTTGCCGTATTGATTCCTGCATTCATCACTTCTGAGCTGAAAACTGCCTTTCAAATCGGATTCATGCTGTTTCTTCCTTTCTTAATCATTGATTTGGTAGTGGCGTCAGTTCTGATGGCAATGGGTATGATGATGTTGTCGCCAATGATTGTTTCTCTACCGTTTAAACTTATGTTGTTTGTCTTGGTTGATGGCTGGAATTTAATTCTATCAACCTTGGCCGGCAGTTTTGCGTTGTAGCTGGAGTAATCAAGATGACGCCTGAGCTGTTTGTTGAATTATTTCGTGATGCTTTGTGGATGGTGCTGCTACTGGTTTGTGCCATCGTAGTGCCAAGCTTGTTGGTGGGGTTGGTTGTGGCGATATTTCAAGCGGCCACGTCGATCAACGAACAAACGTTGAGCTTCCTTCCTAGGCTTGTGGTGACATTATTGGTTTTGATGGGGTTTGCTCATTGGGGGACGCAAATGATGATGGAGTTCTTCTATGAAATCATCGAACGAATCCCTCAGGTTCTTTGGTAAAGCCAAGTATGGAATACCCAACGAGCACGGTGATTGAATGGCTTGCTAACTATTTTTGGCCTTATGTGCGGATATCGTCGATGTTGATGGTCATGTCGGTAACGGGGGCTAATTTTGTTTCGCCTAGAATTCGTCTGTTTCTTGGTTTGGCTCTCACCCTTGCCGTCATGCCGACCTTGCCTGCGGTTCCGCAGAATATTGAGCTGTTTTCATTCCAAGGCTTCTTGATTGTTGCGGAACAAATGATCATTGGCATCTCGATGGGGATGGTGACCATTTTCATGGTGCAGACTTTTGTTATGCTCGGGCAGATACTCGGCATGCAATCGAGTTTAGGTTTCGCCTCTATGGTGGATCCTGCCAATGGACAAAGTACACCGCTTTTAGGTCAGTTGTTTATGTTTTTGGCAACCATGTTCTTTTTGGCGACCGACGGTCACCTTAAAATGATTCAATTGGTTGTGATGAGTTTTAAAACCTTGCCTATCGGTAGTGGTCAGCTTACTACGGTCGATTTTAGAGAGATGGCAGGGTGGTTAAGCTTAATGTTCAAAACGGCATTGAGTATGGCCATTGCCGGGATTATTGCCCTACTGACGGTCAACTTATCATTTGGTGTGATGACCAGAGCGGCGCCACAATTGAACATTTTTGCGTTAGGTTTTACCTTTGCGCTGGTGGTTGGCTTGATGATTTGTTGGTATATGCTAGCGGGGTTGTATAGTCACTACCAACTGTATTGGCTAGAAGTTGAGGGGCAAGTATGTCGCTTGATTCGTTTAGCATGTTGACCATAATGGCTGTTTTACGCACTATCATTTTGTGCTTTGCTATGGATATGAACGTGCTTATGACTTCAGGGGGCAGACTTGGCTGAGTCAGATGGACAAGAACGCACAGAAGACGCCACGCCCCAGCGGTTAAAGCAGGCGCGTGAAAAAGGTCAGGTTGCGAGATCGAAAGAGCTGGCGTCAGTATCAGTGCTGATGGTGGGCGCTCTGTCACTGATGATGTTTGGTGAAGGGCTAGCTAAAGCACTTTTTAATACCATGAGTCGATTTTTCACCCTGTCGCGGGAAGAAATTTACGATCACACGGTGTTATTCGACATCATCATGGGCGTGTTATCCGGGCTCGTTCTGCCGTTAATTCTGATTTTGTTTGTCTTGTTTCTTGCTGCATTAGTGGGGGCGGCTGGTGTCGGTGGTATTAGCTTTTCGGCAGAAGCTGCGATGCCAAAACTGTCTAAAATGAATCCACTCAGCGGTCTAAAGCGCATGGTCGGCATGCAAAGTTGGGTTGAACTGATTAAATCCATTCTTAAAGTGTCACTTGTCGCAGGGATGGCCTTTTATTTAGTTAACGCATCACGTGCTGACTTATTTCAACTGAGTGTAGAGGTCTTTCCACAAAACATTTTCCACGCGTTGGATATCCTACTCAACTTTATATTGCTGATCAGTACCACGTTATTGATTGTGGTGGCGATAGACGTTCCGTTTCAAATTTGGCAGCATGCCGAGCAACTCAAAATGACTAAGCAAGAAGTCAAAGATGAGTTCAAAGATACCGAAGGTAAACCGGAAGTTAAAGGCCGAATTCGTATGCTTCAGCGCGAAGCGGCACAACGAAGAATGATGGCGGAAGTCCCAGAGGCAGACGTTATTATTACCAACCCAGAACACTTCTCGGTAGCACTACGATATAAACAGGGTCAGGATAAAGCCCCAATTGTAGTGGCAAAGGGTATTGATCATATGGCCTTGAAAATTCGTGAAGTTGCCCGTGAACATAATATTTATATTGTGCCATCACCACCTCTTGCTCGCGCTCTTTATCATACGTCAGAATTAGAACAAGAGATCCCAGATAGCTTATTTGCCGCCGTGGCGCAGATTCTTGCTTACGTGTATCAATTAAAGCAATACCGTAAAAAAGGCGGGCAGCGCCCGACATTGCAAAATGATCAGATCACGATTCCAAAAGATATGCGTTATTAATGGATGTCTTCCTGCTCAGTAGCATACCTATAGACTGTCAAAAACTTGACTGCCTATAGGTATGTTTCTTGCATAATACAGGTTTAGTATTTAATTATGGCGCGCTATGTGCCACCCGCAGTGATGTAGTTGTAATGAAATTGACCTTACCATTTGCCAACAAACTCCCGACGATTCCTAATCGGGCTTTACCTGCTGTTGGCGCGCCTATTATGGTTCTCGCTGCACTGGCAATGATAATATTGCCCATCCCTGCGCTGCTTCTCGATCTCTTTTTTACCTTCAATATTGCCTTGGCGATGGTTGTGTTGTTGGTGTCTGTCTATACCCGTCGTCCATTGGATTTTGCCGCGTTTCCGACTGTACTACTGATTGCGACATTGTTGCGTTTGGCACTTAACGTTGCCTCAACTCGAGTGGTATTGCTTTATGGTCACGAAGGTAGCGGCGCGGCAGGTAATGTTATTGAAGCCTTTGGTAACGTGGTTATTGGTGGTAACTACGCGGTAGGTCTCGTGGTGTTTATGATCTTAATGATCATCAACTTTATGGTAGTAACCAAAGGTGCGGGTCGTATCTCCGAGGTGAGTGCGCGTTTTACCTTGGATGCGTTGCCCGGCAAACAAATGGCGATTGATGCGGATTTAAACGCCGGACTCATTGATCAAGACCAAGCGCGCACTCGTCGCTTTGAAGTGACCAAAGAAGCGGATTTTTACGGTTCGATGGATGGTGCCTCGAAGTTTGTAAAAGGGGATGCCATCGCCGGTATTCTTATTCTGTTTCTCAATATCGTTGGTGGTCTTAGCATTGGTATGATGCAGCACTCACTAGGGTTCGGTGAAGCACTAGAAATTTATACGCTGTTGACCATCGGTGATGGTTTGGTTGCCCAAATCCCTTCGCTGCTGTTATCCATTGCCGCGGCAATTATGGTGACGCGTCAAAATACTGACGAAGACATGGGGCAACAGGTTGTTTTCCAACTGTTTGATAATCCTAAAGCACTCATGATTACCTCTGGCATTATGCTGGTAATGGGTATTGTGCCCGGTATGCCGCACTTTGCATTCTTGTTACTGGCTGCAATGGCTGGGGGCGGAGCATATTGGATGACGCGAAAGCAGAAAAAAGCGGAAGAGCAGAAAAACTTGCCAGCAGAATTGCAGCCCAAAGACCCATCAGCGCCACCAAAAGAATTGTCTTGGGATGACGTACATCCGGTTGACGTCATCGGCCTCGAAGTGGGTTACCGCTTGATTCCTCTCGTCGATAGAGACCAAGGGGGTGAGTTACTTGAGCGCGTTAAAGGGGTGCGTAAAAAGCTCTCCCAAGATTTTGGCTTCCTGATCCCTGCGGTACATATTAGAGACAACCTAGAGCTGACCCCAAACTCTTACCGCATTACGCTAATGGGTGTGGCGGTAGGTGAAGCGGAAATTCGTCCAGACCAAGAATTGGCGATTAACCCAGGTCAAGTCTATGGGCTGATTGATGGCGAACCAACCATTGACCCTGCGTTTGGTCTAGAAGCGGTTTGGATACAAGAAGCACAGAAAGAGCACGCTCAAGCGCTTGGCTACACCGTTGTAGATTCATCCACAGTGCTCGCCACACATTTGAGCCAACTACTGACGAATAACGCGGCGCAGTTGCTAGGGCATGAAGAAGTTCAGAACTTACTTGAACTACTAGGGCGTAGTGCTCCGAAGTTGGTTGAAGACTTTGTACCGGAGCAACTGCCGTTGGGAACCATGGTTAAGGTGTTGCAAAATCTACTGCATGAAGCGATTCCAATTCGAGATATTCGTACGATCGTCCAGACGTTGGCTGAATATTCATCAAAGAGTCAAGAACCTGACGTATTGACCGCCGCTGTTCGTATTGCCCTTAAACGACTAATTGTCCAAGAGATCAATGGTATAGAACCAGAATTGCCGGTTATTACCTTGATCCCAGAATTGGAACAAATATTGCATCAAACCATGCAAGCGGCGGGTGGTGAGTCAGCGGGTATAGAGCCTGGCTTAGCCGAACGATTACAAGCGTCGTTAACACAAGCTACCCAAGAACAAGAATTAAAAGGTGAGGCAGCCGTATTACTAACATCGGGCGTACTTCGTTCGACGTTAGCTAAATTTGTAAAGAATACGATTCCAAATTTACGAGTGTTGTCTTACCAAGAAATCCCTGATGAAAAACAAATACGAATCGTACAGGCGGTTGGGAATTAATGAGTCGTTAGTATAATTAGCGATAGTATTTAATCGCTTTGAATAGTGATTTACTATTCACTGACGTCGGTATTGAAAATGGATGTGACCGTTGAAAATTAAACGATTTTTTGCCAGAGACATGCGACAAGCCTTGCTACAAGTCAAAGAAGAACTTGGTGCAGAGGCGGTCATCATGTCAAATAAAAAAGTGGCAGGTGGCGTTGAGATCGTTGCCGCGATTGATGGTGATGGTAATCAAGCCGCGCCACGTCAAATGAGCAACAAGGCATTATCACCACCGACGCCGTCGACTCAATCTGGGTATCCAGGTGAGCGTGAATTAAAAGATGATCACGTTAGCTTGAATCAACGCGGTAATACAAGCACGCCTTCGGTTAGCGATCGCTTTGCTAATATGTTGAAAAACTACCGCGGTGGTTCTGATGTGAGCACTCAAACTCAAGCCGCGAAACCTACCGATTCGTTGTCAGCCCTACTAGAACGCCAGTCTGAACGAAGCAATTCGATGAGCTCGGCTTACCAAAGTAGTGACCGTTACCAATATACTCAAGACAATCGCCGTGAATCGCACGGTGTGCGTGATAGAGCAGGTGAGGAGCGAGGCGCACCATACTCGGCGTCAGCGCGCGCTTATGGTGAGCGAGAATCCGACTCGCGTGCTGCGATGCAACGTCACACGCCTAATCACTTCTCATCGGGACAACCCTCGTCAGAGCGTTCATCATCGAATCAGACTTCTTCAAGTCACTATTCGTCAGGCAGTAAGCGAGACGGAAAAATTGGTGAAGAACTGGAGTCGATGAAAGAAGACATGTCTTCTATTCGCCGTTTATTAGAGCACCAAGTCTCTGGACTGATGTGGCAAGAAGTCGAACGTAGAGAACCTCTGCGAGCCATGTTAATCAAGCGTTTAGAGCGAATGGGGATTTCACCGGAACTGGCTGACCAG
Source organism: Vibrio cionasavignyae (assembly GCF_050337155.1). NCBI lineage: Bacteria > Pseudomonadati > Pseudomonadota > Gammaproteobacteria > Vibrionales > Vibrionaceae > Vibrio > Vibrio cionasavignyae. The sequence goes on along the minus strand of NZ_JAKJSR010000015.1, from coordinate 156,397 downwards.
CTTGCTTGTTATATTCCTGAAGATACTCCGCCACAGAAAGCTTGGAAGGCATTGCTTGCGCTAGTCTCTGATCAGGTGGTGATTAGTAAGCAAGATATTTTACGCCAAGGTGGCATTGTCGCTTTGTTAGGTCCGACGGGTGTTGGAAAAACCACGACGGTAGCCAAGTTAGCGGCTCGCGCGGCAATGGAATACGGTTCGGACAATGTTGCACTTGTCACAACGGATACTTACCGGATCGGTGCTCATGAACAATTGTCCATTTATGGCAGAATTATGGGTTGTCCGGTAAGAGTTGCTAAAGATTCTGAAGAACTGGCCGATGTATTATATCAGTTGAGAAACAGACGGTTAGTCTTAATTGATACCGCAGGTATGGGACAGCGAGATGTCCGCCTTTCAGAGCAGTTAGATACTCTGATGCAAGAGAGCGGTGAAATCATTAATAGTTACTTGGTGTTGCCTGCTACGGCACAACGTCAAGTGTTACAAGAAACGCTGGACCACTTTAGACGCATCCCACTTTCGGGTTGCATCATGACCAAGCTCGATGAATCGTTGAGCCTTGGAGAGTTTATCAGTGTTGTAGTGCAAAATGCGCTGCCAGTAACGTATATCGCCAATGGACAACGAGTCCCTGAAGATATTGTTATCGCTCAGCCAAAATACATGGTCGCTAAAGCGAACGAATTACTTGAGAAGTCGACAGAGAATGAACCCCACTTCTGGAACAGCGATATGGAGGGGGTTTAGGTGCAAGCGAATATGACAAATAACATGATACATGACCAAGCAAGTGGACTGAGACGTTTGACTCAGCCAACGTACACAAAGGTAATTTCGGTTACTGGTGGTAAAGGTGGTGTGGGCAAGTCTAACGTAACACTTGGGCTTGCGATTTGTATGGCTCGCCAGGGCAAAAAAGTCATGGTTTTGGATGCGGACTTAGGTCTGGCCAATGTCGACGTAATGCTTGGAATTCGCGCTAAGAGAAACTTAGGGCATGTTCTAGCGGGTGAATGCGATTTACAAGATGCGATTGTGGAAGGTCCACACGGCATTCGTATTATTCCTGCCACCTCAGGCACGCAAAGCATGACAGAATTAAGCCACGCGCAACATATCGGCTTGATTCGTGCGTTTGGTACGCTAGAAGATGAGATGGATGTCCTGCTGGTCGATACTGCCGCTGGTATTTCTGACATGGTAGTGAGCTTTTCTCGTGCAGCGCAAGATGTGGTTGTGGTGGTCTGTGATGAACCAACGTCCATTACCGATGCCTATGCGCTGATCAAATTACTGAGCCGAGAGCATCAGGTTCAACGCTTTAAAGTTGTGGCGAATATGGTGCGTAGCTACCGAGAAGGCCGAGAATTATTCGCAAAATTGACACTAGTCACAGAGAGATTCCTCAATGTGAGCCTTGAGTTAGTCGCTTGTATCCCGTTAGATGATAAAGTGCGACAAGCAGTGAAAAGGCAAAAGATTGTCGTGGATGCGTTTCCACGCTCGCCTGCTGCGTTAGCATTGAACTCTTTAGCGAACAAAGCGCTGACATGGCCGATTCCTAAAGTCCCAAGTGGCCATTTGGAATTTTTCGTCGAGCGCTTGCTAAATCGACCTGCAGCACTAGAGGAACCATTTAGTGAATAAAGCTTTGACCTATGACCAGCATGCCAATTTAAGCGGTCAGCAAGCTTTCTTAGAGAAATACTCAGTATTAGTGAAGCGAATTGCGCACCACTTAATTGGGCGACTGCCGCCGAATGTATTGGTGGAAGATTTGATTCAGGCCGGCATGATCGGCTTGATTGAAGCACAAAAAAACTACGATGGTAGTAAAGGTGCGAGTTTTGAAACGTATGCGGGAATCCGTATACGTGGTGCCATGTTGGATGATATTCGTCGCGGTGATTGGGTGCCTAGGTCGGTACACAAGAACAGTCGCGATATTTCGCAAGCGATCTCATTGTTAGAAGTTGAGCTTAATCGAGAGCCAACGGATGCAGAGGTTGCCCAGCATTTAGGCATGAGTTTGACACAATATCATCGTGCATTAACAGATATAAGCTGTTCTCGTTTGGTAGGTATTGAAGATTTAGGCGTTTCAGAGGACTCTGTTTCTGTAGCAACAGACGATGAAGACAATTCGCCATTTCAGGGCGTCGCGGATGATGCATTCCGCGAAGCGTTAATTGAATCGATAAAAACGCTCCCTGAGCGTGAAGCCTTAACGTTATCCCTGTATTATGACGAAGAGTTGAATTTGAAGGAGATAGGAGAAGTATTAGGCGTCAGCGAATCGCGCGTTAGCCAAATACTTAGTCAAACGATGCAGCGTCTTCGAACCAAGCTCAGCGCTTGGACTGATAATAATTAATAATCACTGATCTTGCTTTCAGTGGAGGCAATTTTGAATAAAAACATGAAAATCCTTATTGTTGACGACTTTTCAACAATGCGACGTATTGTCAAAAACCTTCTACGCGACTTGGGCTTTAGCAATACGCTTGAAGCTGATGATGGTTTAACAGCGTTACCTATGCTTAAAAAAGGCGATTTCGACTTTGTAGTGACTGACTGGAATATGCCAGGCATGCAAGGTATCGATCTTCTCCGCCATATTCGAGCAGATGACGAGTTAAAACATTTACCTGTCCTAATGATTACTGCCGAAGCAAAACGCGAGCAGATCATTGAAGCGGCACAAGCAGGCGTAAATGGCTACATTGTTAAACCATTTACTGCTGCAACATTAAAAGAAAAATTAGACAAAATTTTTGAGCGTTTATAACGCGCTCCTATAGCAAAGTGGCTATTTCAGAATGATTTCATTGGAACAAGCTAAGCAACTTGTTGTGCTCCTTGAGGAGCAAAAGCAGCAAGAAGCGGATGAGCTGGTCATGAAGATCCAAGGCGGTAGTGAAAGTCGGGTGCTCCAAGAAGTTGGAGCATTGACGCGAGATCTACACGACGCATTAAGCGAATTTAGCATTGATACTCGATTGAACGAGATAGCTAATGATGAAATTCCTGAAGCGCGCGATCGTCTTGAGTACGTGATTAATAAAACCGAAGTTTCAGCGAATACGACCATGGATGCGGTTGAGCATTGCTTGCCAATGGCCGATAACCTTCATGGGTGCTTGCTACAAGTTCGTCCTCAATGGAATGAACTCATGCATGGACGTGTTGAGCTACAAACATTTAAAGATTTGTGTCACCGGATTGATGACTTACTGACTCAGGTTGAGGGCGATAGCACTGAACTTCGAACGCAGCTAACTAATATCCTCATGGCACAGGACTTTCAAGACCTTACTGGACAAATCATACGCCGAGTTATCACATTAGTGAGTGAAGTGGAAACAAGGCTTGTGGAGATTTTGAAAGTGTTCAGTGACGAACAACAATCAATAACTACAAAACCAAAGCAGGCACCAGTTGGCGTTGAGGGACCGATTATTAACCCTCATGAGCGAACGGATGCCGTTTCCTCGCAAGACGAAGTCGATGATTTGCTTTCGAGTCTTGGGTTTTAGAGGTGGACTATGAGCTACGAATTAGATGAAGAAATCCTTCAGGACTTTCTAGTGGAAGCGGGTGAAATTCTTGAACTGTTGTCTGAGCAACTGGTTGAGCTAGAGAATAACCCTGAAGATAAAGATCTGCTCAATGCAATATTTAGAGGCTTTCATACCGTTAAAGGTGGTGCAGGGTTTTTAGCGTTGACCGAACTCGTGGATACGTGCCACGGTGCGGAGAATGTGTTTGATATTTTGCGAAATGGCCAGAGAGGTGTTGACGCAAATCTAATGGATACCATGCTTAAAGCACTGGATACCATTAATCATCAGTTTCAGTCGGTACAAAATTCTGAATCTATCACGCCTGCCGACCCTGGTCTTTTAGAAGAGTTACATCGTCTTAGTTCACCGGCAACCAGCAACGAACCTATCGAAGTGCCTCAACCCGCTGCGCCAGTGGCGCCGATTGTTGAGTCTATTAGTGAGCCTGCTGCTGTTGAATCAACGTCGGTTGATGCTCAAGGCGGTTCAATCGATGATATTACTCAAGATGAATTCGAACGTCTTTTAGATGAGCTACACGGTAAAGGTGCAGCGCCGAATCAGAAAAAAAGCGTGGCTTCTCAGCCTGTTTCGGCGACGGTTACTTCGGTAGATAAAACGTCGCAAGCGGCTAACGCCAGTTCCTCTGATATTACCGATGATGAATTTGAAAAACTGTTGGATGAACTTCATGGTGTCGGCAAAGGCCCATCATTAGGTGACGCCGCTGCACAGCCTACTGTCTTGCCTACCGCAGCGCCAACACCGTCACCTGCTCCGTCGCCTTCCAGTGGTGACTTGATGACGGACGAAGAGTTTGAAAAGCTATTGGATGAACTTCATGGTGTCGGCAACGGACCTTCACCTGAAGAACTAGAGGCCGCAACGAAACCGGTTTCTGTGTTGCAAGAGCCAAATGCTTCTATCTCTGAACCGGCTCCAGCCAGCACTGAAAACGCAATTGCTCCAGCATCTCATCCAGCTCCGGTTTCTGCACCAGCGATGCAAGAGAAGAAGCTGCCGGCAAATAGCGAAACGAAAGCGACGCCGGTGAAAAAGCCGCAGGCAGAAGCCAGTGTGCGCGTGGACACGTCCACACTCGATACCATCATGAATATGGTCGGCGAGTTGGTGTTGGTTCGAAACCGACTGGTGAGTCTTGGCCTCAATAGCAATGATGAAGAGATGTCAAAAGCAGTCTCTAACCTTGATGTCGTGACAGCTGACTTGCAAGGTGCGGTAATGAAAACGCGCATGCAGCCGATTAAAAAGGTCTTTGGACGTTTTCCTCGCGTTATTCGAGATCTTGCACGTAGCCTAAATAAAGACATTGTTTTGGTCATGCAAGGTGAAGAGACGGACTTGGATAAGAATTTAGTGGAAGCGTTAGCGGATCCGCTGATTCACTTAGTTCGGAATTCGGTTGACCACGGGATTGAAATGCCAGATGTGCGCGAGCAGTCGGGCAAATCACGCACAGGTACCGTTACCTTGTCTGCGTCGCAAGAAGGTGACCATATTGAACTGGCTATCGTCGATGATGGCGGTGGTATGGATCCGGATAAGCTGCGAGCAATTGCGGTTAAACGTGGCATGATGGATGAAGATGCGGCTTCGCGTCTGACCAACAAAGAATGCTTTAATCTGATTTTCATGCCGGGCTTCTCGAGTAAAGAAAAAATCTCAGATATCTCTGGCCGTGGTGTAGGGATGGATGTGGTAAAAACCGCGATTAACACCCTAAATGGCTCTATTGATATTGATTCAGAACTCGGTACTGGGACTAAAATTACCATCAAAGTGCCGCTGACTTTAGCGATTCTACCCACCTTGATGGTAGGCGTTGGCGGTAACCCATTTGCGCTGCCGCTTGCTAGCGTTAATGAAATCTTCCACCTTGATTTAAGTCGCACTAACGTCGTCGATGGGCAATTGACGATAATTGTTCGTGATAAATCGATTCCATTATTCTATTTACAGAACTGGTTAGCTTCCCATGCGGGTCGCGCGGAACAGCGCAAAGGCCATGGCCATGTGGTGATTGTTCAAATCGGTAGTCAACGTGTCGGCTTTGTCGTCGATACACTCATTGGTCAAGAAGAAGTGGTGATTAAACCGCTTGATAAGCTATTGCAGGGTACGCCTGGTATGGCGGGCGCAACGATTACCAGTGATGGCCATATTGCTTTAATTTTGGACGTGCCTGATTTACTTAAACAGTACGCCGCTGCATCGCGTATCTGATAAGGAAATCTATGTCGATCAAAGTTTTAGTAGTAGACGATTCAAGTTTTTTCCGTCGTCGAGTCAGTGATATTATCAATGCCGCCCCCCGATTAGAAGTGATCGATGTGGCGGTCAATGGCAAAGAAGCGCTTGAAAAGGCGCTTTCTCTCAAGCCAGACGTTATTACTATGGACATTGAAATGCCAGTTATGGATGGCATTTCAGCAGTGCGTGAAATCATGGCGAAACAGCCGACGCCCATATTAATGTTTTCATCGCTGACGCATGATGGTGCGAAAGCGACGTTAGATGCATTAGAGGCGGGAGCGTTAGATTTTCTACCGAAGAAGTTCGAAGACATCGCGCGAAATAAAGATGAAGCGGTCGCGTTGTTGCAACAACGTGTGCAGCAGATTGCTAGTCGCCGTACTATGATGCGTCGCACACCACTGGTTTCGCGTACGCCAAGAGTGCTACCAAGCTCTACATCTGCGGCTCCTAGCACGTTAGGTGCGTCATCGCTGAATACTTCCGCTCGTATGGCATCAAATAAGCCTGCTGACTCGGCAATAGCTAGAACAAGCAGCACTTCTGCTCAAGCACCTCTGCAGTCGCGCTTTCGTGCGTCGGGTAAGGCGTATCAACTGACGGCTATTGGCACCTCAACAGGTGGGCCAGTCGCGTTGCAACGGATTTTAACGCAGTTTCCTAGAAACTATCCGCATCCTATTTTGTTGGTTCAACACATGCCGGCAACTTTTACTGCAGCATTCGCAGCAAGGCTCAATTCGTTGTGCCAAATCACGGTAAAAGAAGCAGCAGACGGCGATATACTCCAACCCGGTGTTGCATACCTTGCGCCTGGCGGCATGCAAATGATGCTAGAAGGGCGCCCATCAAGTGCCAAATTACGCATTATTGATGGTGGTGAACGGATGAATTATAAGCCGTGTGTAGACGTGACATTTGGCTCTGCCGCTAAGATTTATCACGATAAGGTGTTGTCGGTTATTTTAACTGGCATGGGCGCTGATGGTCGTGAGGGTGCGCGTATGTTAAAAAATGCTGGTTCTACCGTGTGGGCACAAGATGAAGAAAGTTGTGTGGTTTATGGTATGCCTCAAGCTGTAGCTAAAGCGGGGATTTCAACAGAAAACCTGCCATTAGAGCGAGTGGCTGAACGTATTCTTGTTGAGCTAAAGAGGCAGTAACATGATTGTATGGAGTGTTGCTAACCAAAAAGGTGGCGTTGGCAAAACAACCAGTACGGTGACGTTAGCGGGCTTACTTGCTCAAAAAGGTCATCGAGTGTTGTTGATTGATACCGACCCACATGCTTCGCTTACCACGTACTTAGGGATGGACTCAGATACACTACCTCGTAGTCTATTCGACTTGTTCCAGTTAAAGGAATTTACCGAGACGCGCGTAAAAGCACTGGTTCACGAAACGAATATCGACAATATCGATGTCATTCCTGCACACATGTCGCTCGCAACCCTTGATAGAGTGATGGGTAATCGCAGTGGCATGGGATTAATTCTTAAGCGAGCCCTGCTGACGTTACGCGATCACTATGACTATGTATTAATAGATTGCCCTCCGATCCTTGGTGTCATGATGGTGAATGCGTTGGCTGCGAGCGATCGAATTTTGATTCCGGTTCAAACTGAATTTTTAGCGATGAAAGGGCTAGAAAGAATGGTCAGAACCTTGGCGATCATGCAAAAGTCTCGTCAGCGCCCGTTTAAAGTGACCATTGTACCAACCATGTATGATAAGCGAACACGCGCCTCACTGCAGACGTTGACACAATTAAAGCAAGACTACCCGGACCAAGTCTGGAGTTCAGCCGTCCCCATTGATACCAAGTTTCGAGACGCCAGTCTTAAGCATTTGCCAGCATCGCATTTTGCTTCTGGCAGCCGTGGTGTGTTTGCTTACAAACAACTACTTATCTATTTAGAGAGGCTAGCGATTGATGGCAATGGATGAAGCGCCTCTATCCAGTGAACAAGCGCTTGATGATTACTTTAACTCGTTACTTGGAATAGGTGACTTTTCTGAAGACGAGAGTGAATGCAATACTCCAAGTGACATGAGTTCAAGCGAGAACGCTTCTGGTGAAATAGCGTGTACTGACAACACGGCCGATTCAGAACCGAGCGTGGATTCAACCGAGTGCCATGCTGGTACAGATTCAACTGAGCGTCAGGCAAATGCGCTTGATACTTTGCATTTCGATAGCGCCAAAGAAGAAACCTGCGTTGAAGTGGCAGCAATAGACAGAATGGAGTGGCAGGCTCAATCGAGCATGCATATTGAACCTTCCGTTCATTATGGACGTGATGTTGATTATGATGAACCGCCTAACTTGCAGCAACTCGAAAAGCTGTTTGATGGTATGCGTTCGCAGGCAGAAGTCGATACACCTGAAGTGCTTCAGCCTTTATTGCAGCCAGAGCAAGCGCAGCCAGAGCTAGAGCAAGCAGCGCTTATACAGCCTGAATTAATACAGCCAGAGCCAGAAATTCAACACTGGGCACTGCCAGAAACAGACCATGTGGCTGATTCGACAAGTGATGTCGATGCTGTCACTAGTGAAAGTGACAGGGATCTGGCGGTTTCTGAGCCAGAACAAAATGTCTCGGTAGACCATGCGGTTGAAACTCATCAAGCCAATTTTGGTGGGGGAGACGCAACGGCTTGGCAAAGCACTGAACGTAGTGAAAATTTCCAAGTGTTGTATTTTGCTGTTAACGGTATGACGTTTGCGGTGCCACTCGATGAGCTAGGTGGTATTCATAAAATGGCTGAGTTAAGTCACTTAATTGGTCGCCCTACTTGGTATCTCGGCTTACAGTCGAGTCGAGAGAGTCAGGTCGATGTCGTGGATACTGCAAAGTGGGTAATGCCCGATGTTCTAACTGACGATGAGTACAAATCAAACTACGAGTACATTGTTATGTTAGGTGAAAGCAATTGGGGCTTGGCATCGACAGAGCTTAAAGGCACCGAACAACTGCGACCAGAAGCGGTAAGGTGGCGAGAACAATCAGGTAAGCGTCCTTGGTTAGCCGGCATGGTGAAAGAGCAAATGTGTGCGCTAGTTCATGTGTCGGAACTAATTGGAATGCTAAATGCTGGATTAGATGTTAATTCAGTACAATAACAAGAATTGATGCAATTGCGGTGAACGCCGCAGTTTACATATTGAGAGGAAAATTATGTCTCAGACGATGGATGTAGAACTAAGAAAAGATCAAGCTAACGATGAAGTGTTGCAGTGGGTAACCTTTCAGTTAGAAGAAGAAACGTATGGCATCAATGTAATGCAGGTACGTGAAGTACTTCGTTATACAGAGATTGCGCCTGTTCCTGGCGCGCCAGATTACGTATTGGGTATTATTAATTTACGTGGCAACGTTGTTACTGTGATTGATACCCGTGCCAGATTTGGTCTAATGCAAGGTGAAATCACCGACAATACTCGTATTATTGTTATCGAATCTGAGCGTCAGGTTATTGGTATTCTTGTCGATAGCGTCGCGGAAGTGGTGTACTTGCGTTCTTCAGAAATTGATACCACACCAAGTGTTGGCACCGATGAAAGTGCTAAGTTCATCCAAGGTGTAAGCAATCGTGAAGGTAAGCTGCTCATCCTCGTTGACTTGAACAAGCTGCTCTCTGAAGATGAGTGGGATGATATGGCTTATCTATAATGCTTGAGTCTTTCCCATTTCAATCACCTCTACTTTGGGTAGGGGTGGTGGCTTTTGTCGTTACCCTTGTCTGGTTAGTGAAGTTGCATCGTCAGTTGAGCTTGCATAAAAACACCAGCCGTCAGCAGATCCGCCATGCTGATAAAGAGCTGGATAAATGCAATAAACAACTGTTAGAAGTGCGTTCTGTACTGGTTGGGTTGGGACAAAAGATTTCCGAGCAAGAAGATATTATTCGTCATTTGACCGAACGTGTTGTCGAGTTAGAAAATATTGATAGCGACGGGCGCTTGTATACTCGTGCGAATAAAATGGTCAAACTTGGCGCTGATATTAATGAGCTGATTGAAGAGTGCGAACTTCCTAAAGCGGAAGCCGAACTAATGATGTCACTGCAAAATAAGATTGCAGGAAAGGAAAAAGTCCCGCCACTTAACAAGCCTAGAGCCCAACCGACTCGATCTCAAATGATGGGTTACCAACCTCCTAAACGCTCACGCTAATTGTTAACAAGTGTATTAATTTTAAAGAGATACACTTGTTCATTTCTTTTTATATTCTTAATAAATTCTTACGTTTTCACATTCGTAGTTAAGATATGGTCTGCTATTCTATTTGTCAGTTTGATGGAAGAGATAAATGACTATACCTCTTTGGTGGTAGTTAAGGGTAGAAATAACAGAGCTTTAGTGTTTGAGCTTAAGTTTCGTGAAGCGAGTTTGATCATTATCCTATTGTCACAATACAGCTATGGTAAGATGAAGGCCTTGTCGTCCCAGCCTAAAAACGAATGTTAGAAGTCATAAATTTAACCGCGATTCGAGATGAGCGCGTATTGTTCGAAAATTTATCATTTTCGTTACAAACCGGAGACCTAGTGCAAATTGAAGGTCGAAATGGAACCGGAAAAACGACCTTAATGCGTATAGTGGCGGGATTAGGTGATCGAGAAGACGGTGAAATTCGCTGGAATGGTGAAACCATCGAATCAAACCGAGAAGAGTATCACCAAGACCTATTGTTTCTTGGGCATCAAACCGGTGTTAAACGAGAGTTAACCGCCTTTGAAAACCTGAAGTTTTATCAGTCAATTCACGCTCCTACTACGACACCGGATCAAATATTCCATGCGTTAATGCAGGTGGGGCTTGCTGGTAGGGAAGATGTCCCTGTTGCGCAGCTCTCTGCTGGACAACAGCGTCGAGTGGCGCTAGCGCGTTTGTGGTTGAGTGAACAACCACTATGGATCTTGGATGAACCATTAACCGCGATTGATAAGCAAGGTGTTAAGGTATTGGAAGATTTGTTTTTAGCGCATGCGAATAAGGGCGGAATTGTCATGCTAACGACTCACCAAGACATGTTTAATGACAACCCTAAACTTAAGAAAATTAAGCTTGGAGAGTAGTATGCTGGCTTCTACGATGAAAATTGTCCGTCGAGAGCTGCTGATTGCTTTCCGACGTCAGGCCGATATTTTCAACCCGTTATGGTTTTTTATTATCGTTATTACCTTGTTTCCGCTGAGTATTGGACCTGAACCGAATCTCTTAGCGCGCATTGCCGCAGGGATTGTGTGGGTGGCCGCATTACTTGCCGCGTTGCTATCATTAGAGCGCCTGTTTAAAGACGACTTTCAAGATGGGGCATTAGAGCAGATGATGCTGATGCCCATCCCACTACCTTTGGTGGTGATGGCAAAAATAGTTGCGCACTGGTTACTTACGGGCTTGCCGCTTATATTAATAAGTCCGCTGTTGTCTATTTTATTGTCGTTGGACTTTGACACGTGGTTAGCGGTGGTATTGACCTTGTTAGTGGGTACGCCCACATTGAGCTTTATTGGCGCCATTGGTGTTGCTCTCACCGTTGGACTGCAAAAAGGTGGTGTACTGTTAAGTTTACTCGTGTTACCACTTTATATCCCTATTCTAATATTTGCTACCTCGGCGATTGATGCGGCATCACTAGGTGTTGCGTATAATGGTCAACTTGCGCTACTTGCTGCGATGCTAGCGGGTGCGATGACGTTAACACCATTCGCCATAAGCGCGGCATTGAGAGTGAGCGTTAACTAGAGCACCACTGGAATATAATAACTATCACACAGGCGTCGCCACGTAGAAGTGATGTCGGTAATGTCGTTTTAAAGAGTGAGAAACAATATGTGGAAATGGCTTCATCCTTATGCCAAATCTGAAACCACCTATCAATTATGTGGTCGTTTATTACCGTGGTTTGCCACACTCGCGTTAGTGTGCTTATCGGTTGGTACTGTTTGGGGGCTTGCTTTTGCACCATCGGACTACCAACAAGGCGACAGTTTTAGGATCATTTATATTCATGTGCCTTCGGCCATTTGGTCTATGGGTGTCTACATGTCGATGGCAATCGCGGCGTTTATTGGCTTAGTGTGGCAAGTGAAATTATCCAGCATGGCAGCACTCGCGATGGCGCCGATTGGTGCGGTGTTTACCTTTATTGCACTGTTGACCGGAGCGGTTTGGGGTAAACCAATGTGGGGAGCATGGTGGGTGTGGGATGCTCGTCTTACGTCAGAGCTTATTCTACTTTTCCTTTACCTTGGTGTTATCGCGCTTTACCACGCTTTTGATGATCAAAAAACAGCCGCGAAAGCCGCAGGTATCTTAGCCATTGTTGGTGTCGTGAATCTGCCAATTATTCACTTCTCTGTTGAATGGTGGAACACGCTGCACCAAGGGGCATCCATTACCAAATTTGCTAAGCCGTCGATTTCTAGTGACATGCTATGGCCACTATTATTGAACATTTTTGGGTTTGCGTTCTTTTTTGGTACGTTGACTTTAATTCGACTTCGAAATGAAATTATCAGCAAAGAAGGTCACCGCCCATGGGTGATCGCACTTGCCAACCATCAGCTTAAATCAAGAGGTTAACACCATGCATTTTGATTCAATCAGCGATTTTTTCGCGATGGGCGGATATGCAGGCTACGTTTGGAGCGCATTCGGCATTACTTTTCTATCACTTATTATCTTGCTTTTAACCAGTTTGTCTCGTGGTAAGACGCTTCTCAAAGAGGTGCAAGCCAAAGTGGATCGACAATCGCGTATCGACGCGGCGAAGAATATGGAGAATACATTATGACCCCTAGGCGCAAGAAAAGGCTTGGCATCATCTTGGCTATTTTTATTGGTATTAGTGCTACCGTGGGACTCATTCTTTATGCGTTAAACCAGAATATGGATCTGTTCTATACCCCAACAGAACTCGTTAATGGCAAACCAGATGGCTCCAAGCCAGAAGTGGGTCAGCGATTACGCATTGGTGGCATGGTAGTTGAAGGCTCGGTTAGACGTGATAACGAATCACTCCGTGTAAGCTTTGATCTTGCTGATGTCGGCCCAAAAGTCACGGTCGTTTATGATGGCATTTTGCCTGATTTGTTCCGAGAAGGTCAGGGCATTGTCGCGCAAGGCGTACTTGTAGATACGACCACGATCGAAGCGTTTGAGGTGCTTGCAAAGCATGATGAAGAATACATGCCACCTGAAGTTGCCGAAGCGATGAAAAAGACACACGCTCCACTTGAATACTCTCCTGAACAAAAACAAGGAAGCGGTCAATGATTGCTGAAATTGGGCATTTTGCCCTGATACTGTCGCTGAGCCTTTCGGTTCTGCTCAGTATCTTGCCGCTAATCGGCGCCTCACGAAACAGCACCATGCTGATGAACACCGCAAGACCGCTGTCTTGGGGGATGTTCCTAATGCTACTCATGTCTTTCGCCATTTTATTATGGGCGTTTTACAGTAACGACTTTACGCTTACTTACGTGGCAAGCAACTCTAACACCATGTTGCCTTGGTACTACCGGTTAACCGCGGTTTGGGGGGCACATGAAGGCTCACTACTACTTTGGGTATTGATCCAAGCAGGATGGACGGTTGCGGTTGCGACGTTTAGTCGTGGTATGCCACAAGAGTCCGTCGCTCGCGTATTGGCCGTGATGGGTATGATTACTGTCGGCTTCTTGCTGTTCATTATCGTAACGTCGAATCCGTTCTTACGTACTTTACCGTTCTTCCCTGTAGACGGTCGTGACTTAAACCCATTACTCCAAGATCCAGGCTTGATTATCCACCCGCCAATGCTTTATATGGGTTATGTGGGTTTCTCTGTTGCGTTTTCTTTTGCTATTGCGTCATTAATGACGGGTCGCTTAGATACAGCATGGGCGCGTTGGTCTCGTCCTTGGACAACCGCTGCGTGGGTTTTCCTAACGCTTGGTATCGCACTAGGTTCATGGTGGGCTTACTATGAGCTTGGCTGGGGTGGCTGGTGGTTCTGGGATCCAGTAGAGAATGCATCATTTATGCCTTGGTTGGCAGGTACGGCGTTAATGCACTCATTAGCGGTGACTGAAAAACGTGGCACATTTAAAGCTTGGACTGTATTACTGGCAATCTCTGCATTCTCATTGAGTCTGCTGGGTACCTTCTTAGTTCGTTCTGGTATTTTGGTTTCGGTGCATGCCTTTGCTTCCGACCCATCACGAGGCATGTTTATTCTTGGCTTCCTCGTCTTTGTTATTGGCGGCTCATTACTGCTGTTTGCGTTAAAAGGCGCATCTGTTCGTGTGCGTGGTAACTTTGACTTGGTATCTCGTGAAAATGCGTTACTTGGCAATAACATTCTATTGATTGCCGCGTTAGTGGTGGTACTAATTGGTACGCTACTACCATTGGTTCATAAACAAATTGGTTTGGGGTCCGTGTCGATTGGCGCGCCATTCTTCAACATGTTGTTTACTTGGTTGATGGTGCCATTTGCGTTCCTATTGGGTATTGGTCCTTTGGTTCGTTGGAAGCGTGACAACTTGTCCAAGCTGGTTAAACCGATGATCATCTCGGGCGTGATTTCTTTAGCATTCTCGGCATTGATGGTGGTATTACTGGCTGAATTCTTCACCGGTCTTGCGTTCCTTGGTTGGGTGATGGCGATGTGGATCATTACCATGCACGGCTTTGAGCTGTACCAGCGAGCGACTCACCGTCATAGCTTCGTCGAAGGGGTGAAGAAACTGCCTCGCAGCCACTGGGCGATGATCATGGGTCACTTAGGTCTTGCGGTGACGGTGATAGGTATTGCTATGGTGCAAAACTACAGTGTTGAACGTGATGTACGTCTAGCGCCGGGTGAGCATTACCAGATCAATGATTATGACTTCTACTTTAAAGGCTTACGTGACCACGACGGCCCTAACTACGACGGCTATATTGCTGATTTCGAAATTACCAAAGATGGTAACTACGTTAATACGCTGCATGCTGAAAAGCGTTTCTACCGCACGGCAAAATCGATGATGACGGAAGCGGCCATTGATCGCGGCGTTACTCGTGATCTCTACATTGCCATGGGTGAACAGTTAGATGACGGTCGCTCTTGGGCTATCCGTATTTACCACAAACCGTTTGTTCGTTGGATTTGGTTAGGCGCGATATTTATGTCTATTGGTGGAATATTAGCCATTAGTGATAAGCGATACCGCTTCCGTAAGCCGGGTACGCAAGAGGAGGCTGCGTAATGAATAAGAAGATTCTCTTTATTCCTTTGGTGTTCTTCTTGATCTTAGTGACTGTTTTCGCGGTTCAATTGGGCCGCAACTCAGCTGGTGATGATCCAACGAAGCTAGAGTCAGTACTTTTAGGTAAGCAAGTACCAGAGTTTCGCTTGGAAGACTTAGTTGAGCCGGGCAAACTCTATGACCAGTCCATCTTTAAAGGTGAACCTCTGCTTCTTAACGTGTGGGCGACGTGGTGTCCAACTTGTTACGCTGAGCATCAATATCTCAACGAACTCGCTGCTGATGGCGTTAAGATTATTGGTCTGAATTATAAAGATCAGCGTAATAAAGCGGTGCAATGGCTAGAAGAGTTAGGTAACCCTTACTTAATCAGCTTGTTTGATGGAGATGGCATGCTTGGTTTAGACCTAGGTGTTTACGGCGCTCCAGAAACCTTCCTCATTGATGCGGACGGTGTGATTCGCTATCGTCATGTTGGTGATGTGAACGCGCGCAACTGGAGTGAAAAACTTCAGCCGATGTATCAAGAGATGCTTCAGGAGGCGAAACAATGAAAAAGTGGTTAATCGCTGGCATGTCTGCGTTGATCTTGGCTTTTTCAGTTCACGCAACGATTGAGATTCATGAATTCGACTCAATGGAGCAAGAGCTACAGTTTAAAGAACTGAGCAATACGCTACGTTGTCCAAAATGTCAGAACAACACCATTGGCGACTCTAACGCAGAGTTGGCTCAGGACTTGCGTCAAAAAGTGTACGAGATGACAAAAGAAGGCAAATCAAAGTCAGAGATAGTTGATTACATGATTGCTCGTTACGGTAATTTCGTTACTTATAACCCGCCATTTACACTAGGTACGGCCATTTTATGGGCTGGTCCCTTGTCTGTGGTGTTAATTGGTTTTGGTATGATTTTCTTAAGAAGTAGAAAAACCAAAGCGAAGGTTGAGCAACCTGAAGTTGAGTGGAGCGAAGAAAAAGAAGCGGAACTCAACGCCTTGCTGGACGAAAAAAAGACTGAGGACAAACAATAATGACGCTATTTTGGATATCGACTATCGCATTAGTCATTGTTGCTTGCTTAATGTTAGCAATTCCATTGCGAAGTAAAAAAGCCAACATCGATGAACAGTTGCGAGATGACCTCAATAAAGCACTGTACAAAGATCGTTTATCAGAGCTAGCGGTAGAAGCTGAAGAAGGCTTGGTTGAAAACCAACAAGATTTGGTTTCTGATCTTAAGCAGTCGTTGCTTGATGACATTCCTAAGCAGGAGAAACAGGCGCAAAGTCACGTGTCTCCAATGGCCGTGTTCATTCCGTCTGTTATTTTGATTGTTGGCTTAAGCTATGGCATGTACGTCAAGTTTGGCGCCACCGATAAAGTGAAGGATTGGCAAGAAGTCTCGGCTAACTTACCTGAGTTATCGAAAAAGTTAATGGCAGGATCGGCGGAGCCTATGACGGAAGACGAAATGCAGGATCTCACCCTCGCACTTCGTACTCGCCTTCATTATCAGCCTGAAGATTCAACGGGTTGGTTACTGCTTGGACGTATTGCGCTTGCGAATCGCGACGTGACAACGGCAACAGATGCGATGGAAAATGCCTACCGTTTAGAGCCGAGTAATACCGATGTACAGCTTGGTTTTGCGCAAGCGTTGATGATGTCGCAAGATGAGATGGACCAAAATCGAGCTCGTGGCTTATTGACGGGTTTGATTAAAGAAGACTATGTCGATTTGCGCGTGTTTTCTTTGTTAGCATTTGATGCATTTGAGCGTGAAGATTTCGCGGGTGCCGCAAGGTATTGGGGCATTATGCAACGCTTAATTGGCCCAGATGATAGCCGCTACGAAATGTTAACGCGAAGCATTGAGAGTGCCGAAGCTCGTCTTGGCGAGTCTAGTAAGAAAATGGGTCAGGTTAGTGATAACTCGGTTGCAGTGAGCATTTCGGTTTCACCTGAAATGAAGGCGAAACCAACCTCGTTCTTGATTGTTTCTGCGCACACGGCAGACGGGGCACCGATGCCAGTTGCTGCTGCACGTTACCCAGTTGGTACTTTCCCACGTACAGTCGTATTAGACGATAAAGACAGTATGATGGAAGGGCGCAAATTATCAGACCTTGATGGCTTGATGATTCGTGCTCGTATTGATAGTGACGGCAATGTTTCAACCCGTGAAG
Source organism: Vibrio cionasavignyae (assembly GCF_050337155.1). NCBI lineage: Bacteria > Pseudomonadati > Pseudomonadota > Gammaproteobacteria > Vibrionales > Vibrionaceae > Vibrio > Vibrio cionasavignyae. The sequence continues at coordinate 139,123 of NZ_JAKJSR010000015.1, read as the reverse complement.
GTGACTGGTATGGCGAAAGCCAGCCGGGCAAGCTGGGTGAGACGATTGAGGTGAACATTGACCAGCAGTACTAGTAAGCAGTAGTGCTAGTAAGTAATGGTACTAATAAGTAGCAACACGAATCAGCAATGGGCGTCTTGTTTCAAAAATACTGAATAAGCGTCGAAATTTGTGGAGTGATTGTTATGAAATTGCATCTTGGTTGTCACTAAACCTAGAATGCTCGTATACTAGGATGTATACTCATTCAAAGTGGTAACAGTGGCAATCTAGAGCAGTTCTTCTATAAATCATATGGTTATAGAATAAAAAAACAAAATAGCTCAGGTTGCAACGTCTTATGGAAGAGGTTATGCAATCAGCATTAACCGGCAAAAAGCTGACACTTTTTGCCGTTTTTGTTTCTAGCGTATTTCTGGCGGGTTGCAGCAGTGCACCTAGTGAAGCGGAGCAATCCGCAAGCGTTGAAGAAACGACAATACAAAATACCCCACCATCAGAGCGCAGTGATACTGCCCAGCCTGAAACTATCGTCTCGCCCGAAACTATTGACTCACCTGAAATAATAGCTGTAGCCGACCAAGATTCGGACTCCGGTGCAGTGGTCAGTGAGCCAGAGGCGGATTCCGACGTCTATGATCCTATTGAAGGGTTTAACCGTGTCATGTGGGATATCAACTACGATTATCTTGACCCTTACTTTGTGCGCCCTGTCTCGCTTGCCTATGTGAATTATACGCCAGATCCGGTGCGTCTTGGCGTACGTAATTTTCTTGCGAACCTTGATGAACCTTTTAGTGCGGTTAACAATGCGGTTATGGGTAATGGGGGCAAAGCGCTTGATCACTTTAATCGTTTTTGGATTAACAGTACCTTAGGTTTACTGGGCTTTATTGATATCGCATCAGCGGCCGGAATTGAAAAGCGCAGTAAAAAAGAGTTTGGTGATGCAATAGGCCACTATGGAGTAGGCCATGGTCCTTATATTATGGTGCCAGGTTATGGACCAACCACGGTACGTTCGTTTGCTGATACCGTCGATGGTTTTTATCCGCCTATCTCGTATCTTAATTTCTGGGCGAGCTTTGGTAAGTGGGCATTAGAAGGAATGGAGAAGCGTGCGCTGTTAGTGTCACAAGAGGCAACATTAGAGCAGTCGCCAGATCCATATTCCTTGACTCGCGATATCTATATTCAGCGTCAGGATTATAACGCTGAAGTCGCTGACGAAGAGGTTGATGAAGAGCAAGAAGCGTATATTGATGACTACTTAGAAGATTTCGAATAGGGTCGATGAAAGTAAAAAACGCCACTATTAAAGTGGCGTTTGCTTTTAGAAGTAAGTGAAAATAGCGAGTTCCAGTATTAGTTAGACCGTCTCTTCTGAGCTATTCACTTTCCTATAACGCGAAGAGATTAGAAGCGGTAGTTCGCTTGGATACCTGCGATCCAAACATCACCAGACATCTCGCCTTCGAATGGGTAAAGTGTTCCAGATTCCTTAATTGGAGCGGTGCGAGCCATAATATAGGTTAAGCCGCCGTCCAATGTGAATTGACTGGTGAACGCGTAACTAGCACCTGCACTTAACCAAGTACGATCGGTTTCTGGAATAGTTGTGGTACGGTTTTTATCATCGACAGCTGACATATCGTAAGCAGCCCCTGCGCGAAGCGATAACTTTTTATTTAGGCTATAGGTGGTACCTAAAGCAAACCTAAAGTTGTCTTTCCAGTTTTCTTCTTTGATGTCTGACACTTGTCCGTTATCAAATTCTGCAGTGAGCTTGTCGAAACTGCTCCATTGAGTCCAGTTGATGCTGGTGTGCATTGCCCACTTAGGTGTTAGCTGATGAAATGAGGCGATTTCGGCGGTAGCTGGAAGTGCAATACTTAGCTTACCTGGTTGTTTACCAGTAAAGCCGGGTAGTTCTAATTCAAACCCCATACCTTCACCGTGACCATCAAAGTCCATCATAACTTCTGATTTGTAGGCAAACCCTATACGGTTTGAGTCGTTAATTTGCCACGCACCACCAAGAACGTAACCCCATGAGCTATCTGTTCCTTCCATGTATTTTAAGTTGGTCGTTGTACCGGGTACGGTCGCGCCAAAATGACCTTCTCCAGTTACAAAGCGAACACCGCCACCGAGGCTAAACTGGTCGTTAATTTTATAGCCAATATTGGCCACAGCTTCAACCGTCATCACCTTCGCTTGATTACCGTATTGTGTTGCGGTAAAACCTTTGTCTAGCTCCGTTTCCATTCCATAGTTAGAACTTAGCGCTAGACCTGCAAAGTACTTGTCGTTTATCTGATGTGAAACATAGAGGTTAGGTACAGGCGCACTGTGAGCTATGTCCTTTGCTTCAGTGTATGTGTTTCCAGCCGTTCCTTTCACGTCAATATTCGGCTCAACATACAACACGCCACCAGAAATCTGAGTGCCTTCTAGGTACGTCAACATGGCTGGGTTGCGCCATTGTGCACTGGCATTATCTGCCATGGCTGCTTCACCAGCGTATGCGCGTCCAAGACCTGTTGCTGAGTATTCCGCTAGTTGGAAACCCGCAGCAGTAGCTTGAGTTGAAGAAAGTAAACCTAGAACCACTGCGATGGAAAGGGGAGTACGTGTTGAAATTGTCATTATTGTTCGCTCAATGTTTTCTATTTTGAGCGGCGATTGTATTTTTAGAGTAAATGCTTTAAAACACATTTATCGTCAAAATACACTTTTTGAAGTTATATATTGAAAATCTAATATATTCATGATGAATATTCTGGTTGTTAAGGGCTTGTTTCAAAATCTCAGCGTACACTTGTAAGATATTATGAAGAAAAGGTATGACCAGTTGGCGTGAAAATAATAGCCGACAGAGTTGCTATTAAAGGATGTGGTGAGATGTTCAGTTATGAAAAAGGGTCGGAAGTACCGACCCTTTCTGTTGCTAGCTTGTTAACGTTGAATGGTTAACTTAGTAGCGGATTAGAAGCTGTAGCTGTATTGGATACCTGCTAGGATAGCGTTAGCTTGGGTAGTTGCTGTTAGCTGTGTAGTCCCTTCAACTAGAGTTTCTTCGACGGAAACATCTTTACCCATTAGGTAAGTGATACCAAAGTCAACTACGTGATGTTTTTTAAAGTGGTAACCGAAACCTGCTGATAACCATTGGCGATCTGAATCAGGCACAGAAATTGAAGTAAGCTTATCTTGAGCTGCCGTGTCATACATATAACCAGCACGTAGTGTCCATGCATCATTTAAGTAATATGTACCGCCGAGGGCAGCATGGTAACCATCTTTCCACTCGTAATCTTTTACAGTTACGTTATTGTTCGTTACGATTTTGTCGAATGCACTCCAGCCAATCCATTGAAGACTATAGTGAACAGCAAATTTTGTATCCTGAATTCGGTGGTAACCAGAAAACTCAGCCATGCTTGGTAGTGGCAATTTTATGCTGTCTGCGGTTAGGTCCTTTGCGTAAAATACATCACCTTTCGCTTCAATTTCAGGGCTGTAATGGTACGAAAAGCCAAATCGATTATTTTCATTCAGTTCATATACAGTGCCTAAATTAAACCCAACACCAACGCCGCTAGCATCAATATCTAGTGCAGTATCAGCAGGGGCACTTAGTCCCGTTTTTCTTATTAATTTACCGCTGCCTTGGATGATATCTATACCGCCACCAACACTCCATTGGTCATTTACGCGATAAGAGGCACTTATGGCGTAGTTAATGCTAGCAATTTCAGTTGTACCGCCGAACACCGTAGCGTCAGGTGCAGTGCCTGGAATCGGTGAAGAACCCGCCCCAAAACTATCATCAAAGTTGTTGTTAGTTCCAAAGTTAGAATAAATGCCAGCACCGAGCGCCCATTGTTCATTTAGTCTATGAATGTAATAGATGTTTGGTACAGGTGTTCCACTACTGTTGTTAGCGTTTGCAACTGCGGTTGGTGGAAGTGCCCCGCCAGTTGGTTCATAGCTAATATCTTTAATATCAATACTAGTCTTAATATAGTTCACACCACCAGAAAATTGGTGCGAGTCAAACAGCGCCATAGCCGCTGAGTTACGAGCCATTACTGAAGCATTATCAGCAATAACCGCATCACCAGCAAAAGCACGGCCTAGACCGGTTGCAGATTGAGCATTAAGTTGGAAGCCAGCAGCTGCTACTTGGTGTGAAGCAAGCGTGAGCGATGACACGGCCACTGCTAAGAGCGTTTTTTTATACAGACGCGAAGTTGTCATTTATATACATCCTTTATGTAATCGCCTCTATGGGCGTTATTGAATTGAGTTAATACTCAATTCTGGGGCTGATCCTAATCGCTAGTATAGGTAATAGAAATCAGACCAGTAAGGAAAAATGGCTAAAAAGTATATAAATGATGTGTATCTGGCATGAAATGCATCGAAAATGCTTATATTTAGAGTTTGTACTCTAGAAAGTTGCATGGTTTAGTGGGAATTAACTCGCAAAAAAAAGCCTTATTATGAAATAAGGCTTTTTTATGGTGCCTGAGGCTGATTCTTTGAATTATGCCGCAGGGTCAAGTATATCTTTCAGGTTTTCGCCGATTTTAGAGAAGTCTTCGCCTTTTTCGCCGACCAAAATGAAGCTGGCATCACCGAGTGGCTCAACAAGCCCAGACATGCCATCTTTTTGGAAAAGCTTCGCTTGTTCACTTGGAATTTTGGTAACGAAAAGTGTCACTTTGCCTTTTTCGCCCTGAAACACCATGTGCATCGCGTTGGCATCACCAAAACCACAGTGGTTTAAGTAATAGACATGGTAAGGAAACTGTTGACCAATTTGATAGGCAAACGGTAACAGTTTGGCATTGATCTGTGCTTCTGATACTTTTTCATCCAAAGGGTCGATAAAGCCCATTTCATCATGTACGTGCTGGACTGCGGTGTCAGAGAGTGACGCGTGCGCTGTGGACACCGCGACGCTTCCCCAATTAACTTGACCCACCAATAACCCAAAGGCAAAAGCAATAGATGCCGCCAGAGATAGCGCTCGCTTACCAAAGTTCACCTTCACAACGTTGCTGCTGGACTGACTGAACAATATCTTGTCTGCTAGGTCATCAGGTACGTCAACTTTCATCGCCTGTTCAACACGCGCATCAAGTGAGAGGAGGTCGTCCATAAATTTGGCATTGGCGTCATTGTCCTGCATCGCTTTTAATAACTCAGGATCTCTTGCCTTCGGTTCGGACATAATGCGACGACGGAATTCTAATTCATCCATTTTGTTGCCCCCTTGGTGATGCGCTAGACTCCATCATATCTTTGAGCTGATTGCGGGCTCTAAACAGTCGGGTCATGACGGTATTTTTGTTTAAGTCGAGTATATCGCCAATCTCTTCGCCGCTAAAGCCGCCAACGACTTGCAGAAAGAGTGGTTCTCGGTATTCAACATCGAGTTTCATAATCTGGGCTTGAAGCCATTCTTGCTGATGGTGAGGATCATCCGAGACTTTTGCTTCATTGCCGAAATCATCAATATCAACGAGGTCAAACTGCTTGCGTTCAAAGCGTCTGGCATTTTCTCTTCGTAGTATGGTGATAAGCCATGATTTAGCGGCTTTTTCGTCCTGAAGACTATCTAGTGATTTCCAAGCTCGAAGACAGGTTTCTTGCACTAAGTCTTCAGCAATGCTTTTGTCTTTACAAAGCCAATAAGCATAGCGGAACAGATCACGATGATAGGCACGTACAAGTGCTTCGTATTTTCTTTGTTTGTCCATATCTAAGTTGACCGGACTATTCGAAAATTTATTTCGAATTTTTTTTATCACTGACACAGGAGCCCCCGTTTTTGCTCTGTGATTGGAGTTTTTGTTACATAAAGCGCGTAAAGTCACTCAAAATTGATCTATTTCAATTTTTCACTTGGGGAAGCGGTTATATTACCTCTTGTCATCTCGTTGGTTTTTCGAAACCGACATGTTGAGCAAGATGACACTTCCTTTTGAAGGCTGACTTTACTTTCTCCTAATCAGGAAACTGATTATTTTCAATTGGCGTAAGTTAATTGCTTTATACATTCCGACCACACAACGTATTGTGTGGTTTTTTTTTGCCTGTTATTTAAGCGCGTGCTGACGCGCGAATTTAAGCTTGAGCTTGCCTTCTGCTTTATCCGATGCTTTCGCTAGCACATCTCATTTTGTTCCGATTTCTTCTTGTTGTTATCACTTCGTATCGTTAAAACGTCTTAGCTAATACGTGCCGCTATTCTCGCTCAAGTGTTTGAATTCTCATATTCAATTTTGGTCGACCATATCACGGAATACAATAAAGACTCGAAGTTTTATCAAACGAATGTTTTAAATCTTTAACATCTTCGTTACAATGGTGTGGTCAGACCTCTTATTGAAAGGATAAACTATGAGCAATCAGGATGTGAGGAAGCTCGACCTTACGACTCGCAATGGCGAAAGAATCGCGATTGTTGCAGGGCTTCGTACTCCCTTCGCAAAACAAAGCACAGAATTTGGTCAGGTGCCTGCTGTCGATCTCGGCAAGATGGTGGTGGCTGAAATGATGGCTAGAACGGATATCGATCCAAAATTGGTGCAGCAAGTGGTGTTTGGTCAAGTAGTGCAGATGCCAGAAGCGCCGAATATCGCTCGTGAGATCGTGTTAGGTACTGGAATGGATATCCACACAGACGCTTATAGTGTAACTCGGGCCTGTGCGACCAGCTTTCAGGCCGCCGCCAATGTTTGTGAAAGCATTATGTCCGGCACCATTGACGTGGGTATTGCAGGAGGGGCGGATTCGTCTTCCGTTTTGCCTATTGGGGTGTCGAAAACCCTTGCGGCCAACTTACTTGCCCTTAGCAAAACCAAGACGGTGGGGCAAAAGCTCAGCATTCTCAAGAAATTGTCGTTTAAGGACTTAATGCCAGTCCCGCCGGCGGTCGCGGAGTATTCCACCGGGATCTCGATGGGGCAAACGGCTGAACAAATGGCTAAATCTCATGGTATTTCCCGTCTAGAGCAAGATGAACTGGCTCATCGCTCGCACTCTCTCGCGTCTCAAGCATGGAAAGATGGCAAAGTACGTGACGAAGTGATGACGGCTTTTCCAGAACCGTATAAAAAATATTTAGATGAAGACAATAACATTCGCCATGACTCCACACTTGAGGGTTATGCGAAGCTACGTCCCGCTTTTGACCGACAATATGGCACCGTGACGGCGGCAAACAGTACTCCGTTAACCGATGGTGCTGCCGCTATCATGATGATGCGTGAAGGGCGTGCAAAAGAACTCGGCCTAGAAATTAAAGGCTACATTCGCTCTTACGCGTTCTCGGCGATAGGGGTGCAAAAAGACATGCTAATGGGCCCTTCTTATGCCACGCCGAAGGCGTTAGATCGGGCGGGTATCTCACTGTCTGACCTAACATTGATAGATATGCATGAGGCGTTTGCCGCGCAAGCCTTATCAAACGTGAAGATGTTTGCTAGTGAGAAGTTTGCTAAGGAAAAACTCGGCCGTGGCCAAGCGATTGGTGAAATTGATATGGATAAGTTTAACGTATTAGGTGGTTCCATCGCCTATGGGCACCCGTTTGCGGCTACGGGGGCAAGAATGATTACTCAGACCTTAAATGAGCTACAGCGAAGAGGCGGCGGACTGGCGTTGAATACGGCATGTGCGGCGGGTGGTCTTGGTGCAGCGATGATTTTGGAGGTGGAATAATGAGTGATCAAAAAGCATTTCAACTAACGATAGATGAACAAAATGTAGCCTGGCTGAGCATTGATGTTCCCAACGAAAAAATGAATACGCTACAAGCCGCGTTTGCGGATGAAATGGCCGACGTGTTTGTGCAATTAGAAGAGAAAAAGTCCACGCTAAAAGGGCTCATTCTGCACTCGTTAAAACCGGATAATTTTGTTGCCGGAGCGGATGTTCGCATGCTCGCCGCTTGCACTTCAGCCGATGAAGCGCAAAGCTTGGCAACCAAAGGGCAAGTGATGTTTGGTCAATTATCGGCGATGCCATTTCCTGTGGTTGCTGCGATTCATGGTCCTTGTTTGGGCGGTGGGTTGGAGCTGGCATTAGCCTGTGATTATCGCGTGTGTACGGATGCCCCAATTACCAAGCTTGGCTTACCTGAAGTGCAGTTAGGGCTATTGCCAGGTTCTGGTGGTACGCAGCGCCTACCACGGTTAATAGGATTGCTGCCTTCGCTAGACCTTATCCTTACTGGCAAGCAGCTACGAGCCAAAAAAGCCAAAAAGCTGGGCGTGGTCGATGCCATGGTCCCTGAAACTATTCTATTGGATGTGGCGAAACAGTTATTAGAGAAAGGCAAAAAGCGTAAAGCTAAAAAGTTGTCGAACAAAGAAGTGGTGATGGCGGGTACGGGACTCGGCCGCAAGGTTATTTTTGATCAAGCCGCGAAGAAAACGCATGCTAAAACACGTGGTAATTATCCTGCAGCGGATGCCATTTTAGATGTGATTAAATTTGGCTTAGAAAACGGTATGGAGAAAGGGCTAGAGTACGAAGCGAAACGCTTTGGTGAGCTCGTCATGACTTCTGAATCTAACGCATTGCGATCCATTTTCTTTGCCACCACAGAAATGAAGAAGGAGCTGGGTCGTGATGCGACACCGAAAACGGTGAAGCGTGCCGTGGTACTTGGCGGTGGCTTGATGGGCGCGGGCATTACCCATGTTTCGGTTAGCAAAGCAAAAGCTTCTGTACGTATCAAGGACGTAGCAAACGAAGGGATACTGAATGCCCTCAATTACAACTACAAGTTATTGGAGAAAAAACGTAAGCGCCGCATCATCTCCAAAGCAGAATTGCAGTCGCAAATGCTACAAATGGCAGGTGGAACAGACTTCACTGGTTTTGATAACGCCGACATTGTGGTTGAAGCGGTATTTGAAGATTTAGCGCTGAAACAGCAGATGGTCAAAGATGTCGAAACGTATGCGCGACCAGATACTATTTTCGCTACTAATACCTCTTCGTTACCTATCCGACAAATCGCAGAGCAAGCGGCTAGGCCAGAAAATGTGGTGGGTTTACATTATTTTAGTCCCGCAGACAAAATGCCACTGGTTGAAGTGATCCCTCATGAAACCACGTCTGACGAGGCGGTTGCCACTGCTGTGAGTTTCGCTAAGAAACAAGGTAAAACACCAATCGTGGTAAAAGATCAAGCTGGGTTCTATGTGAACCGTATCTTGGCGCCTTATATGAATGAGTCAGCTAATGTCTTGCTTGCGAACGAACCGATTGAAGCTTTAGATAAAGCCTTGCTTAACTTTGGTTTCCCCGTTGGTCCTATTACGTTACTGGATGAGGTGGGTGTTGATATTGGCGCTAAGATCATGCCTATCTTAGTGGCTGAACTGGGTCAGAGATTCCAAGGTCCGGATGTGTTTGACAAACTCTTAAACGATGGTCGTAAAGGCAGAAAATCAGGTAAAGGCTTTTATAGTTACAAGGGCAAGAAAAAGTCAGTAGACACGTCGGTCTATCGCGTCCTAGGATTGAAACCAGAGACGAAATTGTCAGAGAACGAAATTGCCATGCGTTGCGTGCTACCCATGCTTAATGAAGCGGTACGTTGCTTGGATGAAGGCATTATTGAAAGCCCGAGAGATGGTGATATTGGTGCGATTTTCGGTATCGGTTTCCCACCTTTCCTCGGTGGCCCGTTCCGTTATTTGGACGCGTTGGGTATCACCAAAGTGGTTGAGATGATGAACGAACATGCCCAGAAACATGGCGATCGTTTTGCGCCTTGCGATGGGTTGTTAACTCGTGCGGGTTTGGATGAAACCTTCTATTAAGAGCATCTTTTGTTGCCACTAAGCAAACAAAGCCATCAATAATGATGGCTTTGTTATTTTTAACGTGTAGCTCGTTATCTTAGTGCTTGGCAGTTATCCTAAATCGGTATCTTTTGGTCTGAGCTGGAATTCGTCAATAGAACCAATTTCTAATCCAATGTTAAGGCGTGGTGCGTCGCTATGAGCTTTGCCTAAGCTATGCATAATCAAACGGTTTGCTGTTCTAGGTTTTAGTTCATTGACCACAAAGCGAATCATGTCTGCACGGGTAAGCGTCTTTAACTCCTCCAACACCTTTTCTCGTTGATTAAATTCGGTATCTTTATTGCCTATGGCAACCCAAAGGCGTTGAGCTCGCCCGCGAAGCGTTGTATCTGGGGTGGAAATTTGGTTCCAAAGCCCTTTCTTACTGCTATGCCATTGATAGTCATCGAGTTCGAATAACACCATGTAAAAGGCATTTAGAAACTCATCAATAGAGCGAATAAGCTCGCTTGGCGCGGCTTTCGGTGATTGCACATACAACACAATACCCGGATGACGATTGAGTGGCATGTTACCAGTACCCACCATATAACCAAGCTGCTGCTTGGTTCTGATCTCGTGGAAAAACGTCGCAGACATCAAGTGATTCGCGAGCGTGTACAAGGCGATACTGCGAGGGGAAATATCATCACATTGGTGATAGACCACAATCGCAGAGTCTTCTTGGTCACAGAACATTTCACGTTGGAAGCTACCATTTTTACCAAGCATGACTAACGGACGCAGACTTTCTTCGTATTTTTGGTTGGCAAGACGAAGCGCATCTTTGAGTGTCGTGGCGATATCAATCGCGCCTTGTCGTTGCCAATCGCCGTAAACAAACATATCGATGTGAAGCTCTGACAAAATAGACTGCACGAACGCTGGAAGCTCATCGACATCAATGGTTTCTAGTGCTTCTATTAACACTGGGTAGGGTGGGTTATTGGGTTGCAGAATGCCACTCATTTGATTGAATAGTTGTGATATTGGACGATCTTTTGAGGCGTTATTCCAACTACGCAACAACTGAGCTTTAATGCTTTCATAGCGGCTTTGGTTAAACTCTCGGCTGGCAAAGCGTTGCAAAATCATATTCAGTAATTGTGGTTGTTTCTTACTAAAACCAGAAATGGATAATGTGACGCCTCCTTGGTGTGCGTACATATCGTAATTCAAACCAGCGACTTCCGCTTCATAGGTTTCTTCAGACAACGAATCTAAGAACATCTCCACACATAAGCGAGTCTTAACGATGTTTCTAGGCGTACTGACAGAATGCGGGCTATCTATGGCAATAAATACTACGCCCTTTGGTACGTTGAACTCATGGTCTTGTAGGTGCCATAACCTAAAGCCATCTAAATCTTCCAGTAACACCGGAAATTCGTGATTAGATTCCGCTGGGTAACTGGTTAGATCATAAATAATAAAAGGGTTTTTCTTTGGTAAAGAAAACGGCAGGTTGGATAAATCTTCGGCTTGTGTTGAACGCTCAGCGTCGACAAACATGGCTTGTTGCTGGTCGGTAAAAGGTGCCACCGAGTAAGGAGTAAAATACCACTTTGCCGATTTATCAAAGGTTTGCCCTTTTGCGACGATGGTGACTTTGAGGTTACTGGCGGTGAGATAGTCGCCGCACTCACGAATAAGGGACTCATCATAATCTGCCATCTTGTAGTCACCATACATGATGTCATCGACCTGATAATTTTGCATGTTCATGACAAGGTGGCTGACAAGATCTAATGGTCTCGCGGGCTCTTGAAACTGAAACGCAGATTCCATCACTGCGCGCTTTTCAAGGTGACGCCACTCCTGCATACCTTGTGTTTTAATCAGCGCAATAAACCGGAAGACGGACGTGATGATGTCATCGGAATGCTCAAGGCCTTGCGGCGTTAAGGTCATGCTGACAGAAAACTCTCTAAAGTTACTACCAGAGGCGCCCCCGCCAGCAGATAGTGACGTGATCCAGCCTTTGTTTTTTAGATATAACATTAAGCTGCCTTCTCCTTCATGGCCAAGCAAGTTGGCAAAATAGGAGAGGGGTTTGTTGTGATAATATTGGTTGGTCGCTGGCATTGGGAATGCCAATATGAGTCGGCGGATTTCTTTTATCGGTTCAACACGAACGATCTTTTGAGTTTCTTCAGCCGTCATAAACGGGACATCTACTCGCTTATCCTGACGGTGTTGGTTTTTGACCGTATTGAATTTACTTTCGACCCATTGCTGCAATTCATCCAGTGGGTGAGGGCCAATCAGCGCAAGTGTCATAAGGTCGGCGGAGTATTGCTGCTGGTGGAAGTGCAAGATTTCGTCGCGGATTGACTGTCCGTTTCGGTCATTCAGAGTGTCGAGATTACCAACGGAAAACTTAGCAAATGGATGCGCAGGATTAATGGTTTCCTTTTGGACCTGATATAGGCGGCGTCCATCATCGTGCAATTTCATTTTATATTCAGAATCAACGGCTTGCCGTTCTTTATCTAGCGCTTCCTCATTGAAAAGTGGCGCAGAAAAAAATTGACTAAAGCGGTCAAGCCCGCGCTCAAAGGCGTTGGGGTAGATATCGAAGAAAAAACAGGAGTGTTCAGTGCCCGTCCATGCATTGTTAGTGCCGCCATGCTGATTAACAAAGGACTGAAACTCGCCAACTTTAGGGTATCTTTCCGTTCCTAGAAATAGCATATGCTCTAAGTAATGGGCGAGACCCTCGCGATCACTAGGGTCATCGAAATGACCGACATTAACGGCAAGCGCTACCGCCGACTTTTGAGCCTGCTGATCTTCAATAAGCAGAACTTGCATCGCATTATCCAAGGTGAGGATGCGATAGGATCGGTTATCGTTTGGACTTAGGTGCACTTATCTTCTCCAGATATAAGCGTTCGCTTGGACGACCTTACCAAGCGCTAGCAACGAAAGCGTTGTCTCATTGGTCATAATAGCCTGAATTTCGTGGTTTTTTACGTTTTAGTAACGAAGTTATGACCCGTCTCATTATTGCTACTTACTAGGTTAATTGCTGAGCTGGTAATATAATGAGTAAGTAAAATAATTATGACGTCTAATTTGAGACACGCAAAAATAAAGTTACAAATATTTTTTATTTTACTTATTAAATTGTTAAGAAAGTCGACGCCTTTAGCAAGTCAATTGATATAATTAATTTTTTTATTGTAGAGTAACCGTCTTGTAGAGTCCTGAATAGCAACAGGGGCTTACTGATTTGAACAGGTAAACGTATGAAAGTTTTTATAATGCGTCACGGAGAAGCGGTTCATTATGCTGCTACCGATGAAGAGAGAGCCTTAACGTCTCATGGCGAACTGTGTTCTCTTTCTGTTGCACGAGCATGTAAGCAGCAAGGTTTTTCATCTTTTGACCATGTGCTGGTGAGTCCTTACCTAAGGGCTCAGCAGACTTGGAATATGATCAGTGAAGTCTTTACTGGAAAAAAAGTGACGGTGTGTGATGACATAACGCCTTATGGTCAAGCTGAAGATGTGGCGGAGTATATTGGTGCGATGAGCAATGTTGAATCCCTGGAGTCGATTTTGCTGGTGTCACACTTGCCTTTAGTGGGGTACTTAACGGCTGAGTTAGTGGGTGACATGAATGCACCTATGTTTCCCACATCAGGTTTGGTGTGTGTCGAGTATGATGTAGAAAGAAGACAGGGCGAATTGCTGTGGCACCTTCACCCTTAATCGAAGCGCTTACTTTTCCGGAATAGATAGCAGCACGAGTAAAGCACCATCGCCACCAAATTCAAGTGGCGCTTGGTGAAATGCCATAACATCAGGGTGCTGTGCAAGCCAAAGTGGCGCTTTTTTCTTGAGTATATGCTTGCCAATACCATGCATGACACAGGCACAATGTATGCTTTCTTTTACGCAATGCGCAATCATGGCACCGAGTTCACGCTTGGCTTCTTGCTGTGTCATACCATGCATATCTAGAAATACATCGGGTACGTAAACTCCGCGGCGCAGTCGCTTCACTTCATATGTTGAAACATCATCTCGAGCGTAACGTGTTGGTCCCTCTTCACTTAGGTGGGGAACAAACTCGTCAGAGAAGTAAAATTCAGCATCAGAAGCTTCTCTAATCGTTCTTTTCGCTTCTTTCTGTTTCTTATTTCGGTTTGGTTGCTGGACTATGGTATCCTGTTGCAACTTTTTTACGCCCTGTACTTCACCCCTAAAAAGGGCGAAATCGTCATCCGCGTCGGTGTCTTTTTGGCTCATTTTTTAGAAACACTCATTGAACTTCGTTGTTGGGTAGTATTGTAGCGCTTTTTGGAGGCAATTTTGGATAAGATTTTTGTGGAAGAAGCAGTTTCTGAGCTTCACTCACTTCAAGACTTGATACGCTGGACCGTTAGCCGTTTTAATGCCGCGGGTCTTTTTTACGGACACGGTACAGACAATGCTTGGGATGAAGCCGTTCAGCTTATCTTACCTACGCTTTATTTGCCGATTGATGTACCACCGCACGTCTTGAATTCACGCCTTACGAGCAGTGAACGCTTACGAGTTGTTGAACGAGTGATCCGCCGTATTAACGACAGAACACCTACCGCCTACTTAACCAATAAAGCGTGGTTCTGTGGACTGGAGTTTTTTGTTGATGAGCGCGTCCTTGTGCCTCGCTCTCCTATTGGTGAACTCATTGAATCTCAGTTCCAACCTTGGTTAGCTGAAGAACCAACGCGTATTATGGATATGTGTACGGGCAGTGGCTGTATTGCTATCGCTTGTGCGCATGCGTTCCCAAATGCTGAAGTGGACGCGATTGATATTTCATCCGACGCGCTTGAAGTGGCAGAGCAGAACGTTCAAGACCACGGTCTTGAGCAGCAAGTCTTCCCTATTCGTTCGGATTTATTCCGTGATTTGCCTAAAGATAAGTACAACCTCATCGTCACCAATCCACCTTACGTGGACGAAGAAGACATGAACTCCTTACCTGAAGAATTCACACATGAACCGGAGTTAGGTCTCGCAGCAGGTAGTGATGGTCTAAAACTTGTGCGACGTATCTTATGCAATGCGCCAGATTATCTGACAGATAACGGCATTCTAGTTTGTGAAGTAGGCAACTCAATGGTTCACATGATGGAGCAGTATCCTGAGATTCCATTTACGTGGATTGAGTTTGCCAACGGTGGTCATGGCGTGTTCATGATAACTCGTGAGCAATTAGTTGCTTGTGCTGATGAGTTTGCTATTTACAAAGACTAAACGAGTCTGAATGGTAACCAAGCCTTATTAGAAAACGCCGCGATGAATATTGCGGCGTTTTTTTGTTTGGGGGTTTACAACGTCTGGCTTTGTCGTCACTATGAAATCACGAAGAACAGACAGGCAGAAGAACAAGCTATTGTATTGAGGCGGGCTTGTTCTAGAAAACAGAGGAAGTAATGGCAGGAAATAGTATCGGACAACACTTTCGAGTGACAACATTCGGAGAGAGCCATGGTATCGCGCTAGGTTGTATCGTTGATGGATGCCCTCCAGGGTTGGAAATTTCAGAAGCTGACCTTCAGGTTGACTTAGATCGCCGTCGTCCAGGCACATCACGTTATACAACTCAACGACGTGAAGCGGATGAAGTTAAGATTCTGTCTGGTGTGTTTGAAGGCCAAACTACAGGGACTTCAATTGGATTACTGATTGAAAATACCGACCAACGCTCTAAAGATTACTCAGAAATTAAAGATAAATTTCGTCCAGGTCACGCCGATTATACTTACCATCAGAAATACGGCGTACGTGATTATCGTGGTGGCGGTCGTTCTTCTGCACGTGAAACCGCGATGCGTGTTGCCGCAGGCGCGATTGCCAAGCAATATCTAAAGAAAGAATTTGGTGTTGAAGTACGTGCGTATTTGTCACAAATGGGCGACATCAGCATTGATAAAGTGGACTGGGACGAAATTGAAAACAATGCGTTCTTTTGTCCAGACGCCGATAAGGTGGATGATTTTGACCAACTGATCCGTGCGCTGTTAAAGCAAGGTGATTCAATTGGTGCCAAACTGCAGGTGGTGGCAACTAACATTCCTGTTGGCTTAGGCGAACCTATCTTTGACCGATTAGATGCCGATATTGCTCACGCTCTCATGAGTATTAATGCGGTGAAAGGCGTTGAGATTGGCGATGGTTTTGATGTTGTCGGCCAAAAAGGCAGTGAACACCGTGACCCACTCACGCCGCAAGGCTTTAGCAGTAATCATGCTGGTGGTATTTTAGGTGGTATTTCAACGGGTCAAGATATTGTTGCTAGTATTGCCTTGAAACCGACGTCGAGCATTACTGTGCCGGGCGACACGATTACTCGTAGTGGCGAAGCGACGCAGTTGATTACCAAAGGCCGCCATGATCCGTGTGTGGGTATCCGAGCGGTGCCTATCGCCGAAGCAATGTTGGCTATTGTGTTAATGGATCACCTATTGCGCCATCGTGGACAAAACCACGGAGTGACGACGGAAACGCCGATTATTTAACGTTATCTCAATTTAAATTCGCTTAATTGTGTACAGAACGCCCTTGGAGATGATCTAAGGGCGTTTTTTTGTGCCTAATCACGAAACGGTGAATAAAATGGCTCAATGTCTGTCGACATGAAATTAGTCACATAAAAAGTAAGGCTATAGGTTCACACTGTTTACTCCGGTGACAAGGAGGTACTTTTTGAATAGAGGAATCCAAAAAATGACTTGGAAGACGAGCAGGCGGGAAACCGCCGACTCGGAGCTTGACCACGCTTTCAATCATTTAAGGAGTCACTAATGTCAAAATACGAAGTCAGAAATATCGCCGTTGTTGGACAAACAGGAACGGGTAAAACCAGCTTAATTGAACGCTTACTTTTTGAGTCACACTCTAGCAATCACCTTGGCCATGTTGAGGACGGTGATACCATCACCGATTTTGACGATCAGTCAATTCACTATCAGCATAGTGTTGAAGCCACTCCTATCTCATTAAACTGGGATGGTCACCACATCAACCTTATCGATACTCCGGGGCAAGTCGAGCTCTTGGGACGCACACTGAGTGTTTTTCCAGCAGTAGAAGCGACCGCATTGGTGCTCGATGCCAGTACTTCTATTAATCAGGTATCAGAGCAGTTGTTTGCTTTTGCCAAGGCGCAAAAGAAATGCCAAATGATAGTTATCAATAAGATCGACGCTCATCCAGAGCGTTTGTTGCCATTTCTCGAAGAAATAGAGCAACGCTTTGGCGCTCAATGCTTGCCGATAAACCTTCCTTCACAAAAGCCTGCCGAAGTCATTGATTGCTACTTTGCCGCCAATATTGAGCAGAAAACCTTGTTTAGTAGTGTCGATGAATCCCATGAACTTTTAGTGGATCAGGTGGTTGAAGTCGATGAGTCATTGATGGAGCTTTACCTTGAGCAAGGATCTGAACTAAGCGCTGAACAATTACATGATGCATTTGAAGAAGCACTGCGAACCGGGCACGTGATTCCGGTTTGTTTTGTGTCATCCGACACGGGGGCTGGCTGTGATTTATTGCTAAGGACTCTAGCGGAAATTATGCCAATGCCTGATGAAGGTAATCCGCCATTACTTGAAAAACAAGGCAAGCAGGTCGCGATAAATTGCGATCAACGTGATCATACCGTTGCGCATGTCTATAAGGTAAGTGTTGACCCTTACTTGGGGAAAATCGCCTACGTTCGGGTATTCCAAGGTGAAATAACCACGGGCAGTCAGTTGTATGTCGGGGAGAGTAGCAAAGCGTTTAAAGTTGGGCACCTTTATAATTTACAAGGTAAAAAACGTCATGAGATCGCTTCCTGTAAGGCCGGAGATCTTTGTGTGTTGGTGAAAGTGGACGAGCTGGCTTTTGATTCACTCATCCATGACTCTCATGACGAAGATGGCATCACATTTAAAACGCTACAATTTCCAGAATCAATGTATAGCTTGGCGTTGACCCCGCAAAAACGTGGTGATGAACAAAAGTTGTCGGACGTACTCACCAAAATTTTGGCAGAAGACCCATCTTTGAAGTTAGAACACCGAGCTGCGACCAATGAAACAGTACTCAGTGGTCAAGGTGAGTTTCATTTGACGATTGCCCTTGAGAAAATGGCGACAGTTTACAAACTAAAAGTCGATACGCATCAACCAAGTGTCGAGTATTTTGAAACCATTACCCGTGAGGCGCAGGCGCAATATCGGCATAAGAAGCAAAGTGGCGGAGCGGGGCAGTTTGGTGAAGTGCACTTATCGGTGAGACCACTCGAACGTGGTACAGGGTTCTCATTTGTTAATAAAGTGGTGGGTGGCTCAATACCGACATCGTTAATCCCTGCTGTTGAAAAAGGCGTTCGCCAAGCATTAGAGGAAGGCGCAATTTCTGGTAATCCGATCAAAGATATTGAAGTGACCGTACTTGAAGGTAAGCACCATTCGGTGGATTCAAAAGAAATAGCCTTTGTTATTGCCGGAAAAAAAGCATTCTTGGAAGCGGTGAGAGCCGCTGTGCCGATTGTCTTAGAGCCGATTGTTGACTTAGATCTTGAAATCCCGATGTCTTCGGTAGGAGATGTAACAGGAGATCTTTCTGGGAATCGAGGGTTGATCGTCGGCAGTGAACAAGGAGGACATACTACGACAAGGCTACAAGCTAAGTCTCCCATTAATGAGCTTCAGGACTACTCGCGTCGCTTGAAAGCACTGACTGGTGGCGAAGGGCGATTTAGCATGACATTGAGTCACTATGAACCAGCCCCAAGTGCTGTACAAAAGAAGGTGTGCTCACAGGCTGATTCGTGATTAGTGATAGTGACGAAATAATTATGGCTGAGAAATAGTTAAAGCTAAGAAACACTTAAAGCTAAGAAAACTTATTGCGGAAAAAGCGTATAAACATCGTGCGCTTATCACTTGTAATAAGTAAAGCTTGCAAAGAAAAAGCCCTAGTCATGAATGCTAGGGCTTCTCAATTAATGGATCGCTTCTTCACTATCGAGTTTAAAGTTCGGTAAGCGCCATTTGAATCTTACCGCCGCCATGCGAAGGGTGTAACCCACAACGATGGTCGCGATGGTCGTTGGAAGCGTATCAATACCATACTCTAATAAACCCAAATACAAACAAGCAGCAATCACGGAGATAGACGCATACAGCTCTTCATGTAGTACCAGCGGCGTTTGTCTGCAGATGAGATCTCTTAGTAAACCACCAAATACCCCAGTGACTAGACCTGAAACAATACAGATAAATGGGTGCAGCCCCATACTGATACCAACATTGGTACCAATAATCGTGAAGACCACTAAGCCCAGCGCATCGAGTCGAATAAAGACGCCTTTAAATTTGATGATCCACTTTGCCAGTCCGGTGGTTAACACACCCGCGACACAAGTAATGACCAAAAACTCTGGGTGCTTAACCCAACCTAGCGGGTAATGCCCAAGTAAAATATCTCGAACGGTACCACCACCAATTGCTGTAGCACTTGCCACTAGCATAACTCCGAACCAATCCATGTTACGACGACCAGCAGAGAGTGCGCCTGTCATCGCTTCGGCCGTAATTCCTATAATGTATAAAACACTTAGCAACATGACACGAATCTCAAAAAAAAATCATGCGTTAGTGTAATTGTGATCTGCTCTGTTGACGAATGAAATTTAATGATGTTTTGTGGTTTTTCTGATTAAAAAAACTAATGGGTAAAGTAATGTCGGGGATAGAGAACAAAAGCAGCAGAGATGCTTTACCTCATCGGCAATTCCAGAGACAATACCCCCTTAATATTTGCAGTATAAAATGACCATGCACCATCAGTATCAAGATCTTATTCAAATTTTTAATCAGACTTTTTTTGACACTTATAATACGCGCTTAGAGTTAGGTGGGGATGAACCTATTTATCTTCCCGCGAGTGACGACATTGACCATCATCGCATCATTTTTGCTCGTGGTTTCTATGCTTCTGCATTACATGAAATTGCTCACTGGTGCGTGGCTGGTGCGAAACGACGTTTACTTGAAGACTTCGGGTATTGGTATGAACCGGATGGTCGTACTGAACAAATACAGGCCGAGTTTGAAAAAGTTGAGATTCGTCCTCAAGCCTATGAGTGGATACTCGCGACAAGTGCTGGCTTTCCGTTTACGGTGAGCTGCGACAATTTAAATGGTAACTTTGAACCTGATCGCTTGGTTTTTATGCAAAAAGTAAAAGATGAGGTTGAGCAAATCTTACGAGATGGTTTACCCGTCAGAGTGGCACAGTTATCTAATGCGCTGAGAGACCACTATCAAATTTCAGAATTAAGCAGTGAACAGTTTATCGTTCGCTGAGCCCCTATCAGGACAACAGTTTTATGATTATTGAATACGAAGACATGCTTATCGCTATTATTGATGAGCGAATTCAGAACGCGTCGGACGATGAATTGTTTGCGGGTGGTTACCTACGTGGGCATATTTCTCTTTCTACCGCAGCTTGCGAAGAAGAGGGGATTAACGACGTTGCTCTACTAAAATTGCGAATTCAAGCCAGTTTGGATGAGGCGAAGGCGGAGCTAAGCCCTGCAGATCGAATCATAGTGAACGATCTTTGGAGTGAGCTGCAAGCACTGGTTTAGTCTTGCGCTGATATCGTACTGCGCTGATGTAGTCTTGTTCGAAAATTTCGAATGACATAGTGTGATTTTCTTGCTTGTTGATTATTGGTAATGGATTAATCTATATCCATACCGAACGAATAAGCGAAAAGCAGAAGGAAACCCTATGAAAATTATCGCATTTGGTGCAAGTACTAGCGGAACGTCGATTAACAAATTGTTAGCGACGTACGCAGCTAATCAAATTGAAGGTGCGGATGTTGAGGTTTTAGACATCAGTCAATACGACGTTCCTTTGTTTAGTGAAGATAAAGAGAAAGAGATTGGTCAGGCACAAGGTGCTAAGCAATTTTTGGATGATATCGCGCAAGCAGATGCTTTGGTGATCTCTTATGCAGAGCATAATGGTCATTATCCCGCCGCTTATAAAAATTTGTTTGATTGGGCAACGCGTATTGAGCGTGAAGTTTTTGCGGGTAAACCAGCCGTGTATTTGGCAACATCGCCGGGACCTGGTGGTGCTGCAACGGTATTAGCCGCTGCCACAAATTCAGCACCATATTTCGGTGGTAATGTAAAAGCGAGCGTATCAGTACCAAGTTTCTACGATAATTTTGATCTCGAAAAAGGTTCAATTAGAAATGAATCTATAGTTGCCGAGATTAAAACTGCAGTAAATCAGCTAAAATAACCGGTGATTAATGAAGGAGGCGCTGACATGCGCCTCTTTTCGTTTTTCTGAACGTATTTTTAATATCAAGCATAGGGCTAGTAAAGCGACTAATAGCTTTCATGACGAAGCTTATGCTCTAATAGCCATAGTTCCCGATTTAATTTCATTTCTCGCTCTCTTTCTTTTTGCGATTCGACCCGAGCTTTATCACACTCCATCCCTTTCGGATCCACACCTCTATTGATGAGTTCTTGTTCTATTGCTTCGTTGTCGTATTGCGATAACGAAGTACACAGTTGATATGTTCCTTGGTGTTCTGGCGCGATTGAGTTGCAGCCAGTGAGGAACAAGAGGGCGATAGCTAGATTATTTTTCATTGTAGCTCGTT
Organism: Vibrio cionasavignyae; assembly: GCF_050337155.1. Taxonomy (NCBI): domain Bacteria; kingdom Pseudomonadati; phylum Pseudomonadota; class Gammaproteobacteria; order Vibrionales; family Vibrionaceae; genus Vibrio; species Vibrio cionasavignyae. The sequence goes on along the minus strand of NZ_JAKJSR010000015.1, from coordinate 117,564 downwards.
TCGGTTGAGAGAAAGTGACGGTTTAGATTCAGACAAGGAACCCAATAAGGATTATCTCTAGAAATAAAATTCACCGTGAATAAGGATCCTATGGTTTTATCATAGGGTGTGAGGTGAGGTGAGGTGGTGAGGTGGTGAGGTGGTGAGAGGCTTGAGGGCGCAAAGGGAAGTGAAATAAACAGCTGTGGCGTTGATAAAGAAAAGAGAGCCGATTATGGGCTCTCTTTTTTATTGCCGCTGCTTTAGTGCGTGGAAGCTGACGAGGTTGTCGTTATGCTTTTTGGTGATTACTGCTACGACGCTCTACGGAATCGAGCCCTTTGTTGACCGCCTTGGATTTGTTGAAACCAATGACAACCATTACCGTAGCGACAACGATGCAAACTGCTCCAACACCGACCTGACCTTGGAAGTCGCCTGTTACTGTTAGGGCCTGGGCTAAGATTGGTCCCAACGCTAAGCCTACGGTACCGATTTCTGGACCGTATGAGCTAAAGTAACCTGACTTATCTGTCGTTGCGAGTGCTGTATAGTAACGTGCATACATCATGTTCCATAGCATGATGTAAAGAGTTGAGAAGCCAAGGAATGAAATCGTGTCTTGTGTGCTAGCCATACCAAAACAAACAGCACCATTAATAATACTCAAGGTAACAATAATGGTTGTGTGGCTGAATTTTTTATCAATTACAGCGGTCAAAATACCACCACCAACGGCTAAAACGGATCCGATGGCAAGAACTAAGCCTACATCTTCGGTTGATGCTTGCATGTCCGCGCCAATGAGCTCGATGTATGGATAGATAATGCCAAGGCTTAAGCTGTACACAAGAAATGCGCCGCCAACCCAAATCATGGGAACGACAAAATGCTTCTTATCAATGCTGGCAGAGCTATTGTCGGTAATCTCTTTGTCTTTATCAATTCGCCCATTGTTCGGGAAGAACCAAAATGCTACTAGGCATAAGGCGGAAGCGAACATAAAGAACTGATAGAGCGCATTAAGGCCATAAGTTGCCATTAACTCAGGTATTAAGACGAACCACGTGATTAGCCAAACGTTTAACGCCGCAATCATAAAGCCAAAATTTCGTCCTGGGTTTTTGGTGACACTCATACCTACTAAACCTAGAGAGTAGCCAATACCTTGACCGGTACCTGCAATCAGTCGGCTGGTAATGAAGCTGTCAAAATCTGGAGCGGTCATACTTAAGTAGTTACCAATAATCAGGGCAAAGGCCGCAAGGTAACCAACATAGCGCCAGTTTGTTCTACGAATTAAAAGCAACGAAAATAGTAAAGAAGAAAGGGCGGTTGCAAGTAATTCATACATGGCGATGCTCTCGATTTGAGCATCGTTCAGCGACATTGCTTCAGCGACACCACCGAGCATGAAGGGTAAAAAATTAAACGCATTGGGCGCAAACATGACCAGCATTGTGGCGGCAATGATGAGCGCTTTAGAATCAATGGTTCGAGTGGGCCTCAAAAGGTGACTTAACATAGTGTTCTCCTATCCATCCTAGATCAGGATTGTTATCATTATGTTAATAATGGGCTGCTAATAGGATTAACAGTAGTACCCAATTGGGTTACAAAATTGTTAACGCTATGTTTATTTGGTGTTTTTTGGTACGGAGTGGATACTAAGAGAGACCTAACGGTCTCTTTTAGTATTTACAACATGATTACGTATCGCCCAGCACGGTTTCGTATTTGCTGTGCGATATGTAACAGAGCGAAAAATTAGTTAAGTGCGTAATGGGCAAATTGTGCTCTTAAGTCTTTTTTACTGAGTTTACCCGTTGCGGTATGAGGCAGAGACTTAATGAATACGACAGCATCGGGTATGCAAAACTTGGCTACTTTGCCGTCAAAGTAGTCCAATAGCTCTTGCTGAGTAACCTCAACTTGATGGGTCACGACAATAAGCAGTGGCCTCTCGCCCCATTTAGGATCTGATACACCAATGACAGCGGCTTCTTTCACATCAGGATGACCAACGGCAATGTTTTCTAGTTCAATTGAACTTATCCATTCCCCGCCCGATTTAATCACGTCTTTGGAACGATCGGTGATCATCATATAGCCATTTTTATCTATGCTGGCGACATCTCCGGTATCGAAGTAGCCATTACTGTCTAGCTGCTCACCTTGCTTGTAGTATCCCGAGGCGACCCAAGGGCCTCGTACCTTTACCGAACCGAATTGATTGCCTGTCCAATCAAGTTCATTGCCCTCCCAATCTTCAATACGGATATCCACACCAAATACAACTCGACCTTGTTTTAGCTTAGTGGCCATTTGCTGTGCTTTTCCTTGTGCTTTGATACTTGGGGTAAGTTGATTAAATGTGCCAAGAGGGCTCATTTCTGTCATTCCCCATGCATGATGAACAGAGACATTAAACAGTTCATCAAACTCCGCAATGAGAAGCTCGGGACAAGCGGAGCCTCCGACAACAATTCGATTTAAGCTAGGCACTTGAGTATCGGTATTTTTTAGGTGTTCTAGTAGTGTTAGCCAAATCACGGGTACGCCAGCGGTCATGGTCACGCCTTCCTCATTAATGAGGCGAGTGAGCGTTTCACCGTCTGCCATTTTAGGTCCAGGGAGAACAAGTTTAGTTCCTGTCATAGGCGCGCTATAGGCAAGGCCCCATCCATTAACATGAAACATGGGCACGATGGGCATAACTGTTTCGTCTAATGAGAGGGCAAAAGCGTCGGGAAGTGCACTGCCCATTGAATGTAAAACGGTCGAGCGGTGACTATATAATACGCCTTTTGGATTGCCTGTAGTTCCTGAGGTATAACACAGGGAGCTTGCTTGATCTTCTTTGATGTCAGGCCATGTAAACTGCGAGCTTTTATCTTGGATTAACGTCTCATAGTCAATCAGGGCTTCGACATTGCTGGTTGACAGGTGTTGCGAGTCGGTAAGTGCGATGAACCGAGTCACGGTCGGTAGTTTTTCTTTAAGCTGTTCAATGAGTGGCAGAAAGATGGGGTCAAAGAAAACGACGGAATCTTCTGCGTGGTTAACGATGTACTCGATTTGTTCTGGGAACAGGCGAGGGTTGACGGTATGCAACACTGCCCCTGAACATGATACGGCGTAATAGAGCTCGAGATGTCGATAATCATTCCATGCTAGCGTCGCAATTCTATCGCCCTGCTTAATGCCCATATCTTGTAAAGCGTTGGCGAGTTGCCTCACTCGCTTAAACGCATCTTTTAGTGTGTAGCGATGGTTGGGGTTATCATGGGTTATGGATACGACTTCGGTTTCGCTGTTTACTCTTTCAGCATGCCGCATTATTTCCGTGATAGTCAGTTGGCTGTTGATCATCTGTCCCTGCATATTATGTCCATCTTGTTATCCATTTGTTAAATATTATGTGCATTGTTGCACCTCTTAGTCTGTACCCCAAATTGGGTACAATATTTGACGGTAAAGTGTGTCGGTATAAGCAATCGGGGCTACGGCGTGGTTGGGGCGCAGTTTATAAGACAGAATATGATGCAAAAGTGTGATGAATACAGTCAAAAAAGGGCATTGCTACTTTTGGGTGTTAATTATATTTGCCACTATGGTTGAAATATCTACTTGTATTCATGTTTAACTCAATAACGGCAAAGTCAAATTAGTGAGTCATTGTCGAAAAGTGAGATGTTAGCGCTTACTTTACGATTTAACTTCAGACAAATTAATAGTTCACAAGCGGCGTTGTGGGTTTTGCGAATAGATTGAAAGTACGTTAATTGAGGTGAATGGTTATTCGTGATAGATCCTTAATGTAAACGCGGCAATGACGAAAGGAGTGTCTATGTCCTTACCTATGGAAGGTTGGCAAGTGTTCTGTGATAGGTATCCTGGTGTAATAAAAGCCATTGGAGAGACACGGTTTCTGTCCCAGTTATCACAGCTCGTTACGAATATTATTGATTACGAAAGCCTGGTGGTTATGGGGTTTAGTCAGGGTAAACCTCCCGTGATGATTTATAACGACTCAGACTATTTCATTGATGAAGTGAAGAATAAAGAGCTGCTTAATACGCTTGTGCTTGACCCATTTTACCAGCTCATTCGCGCAGGAACCGCTGATGGTGTGTATCGACTGGAAGATATTGCCCCTGATGAGTTTTATACCAGTGACTATTATCAGCAAGTCTATAAGCAAACAGGGCTTAAAAAAGAGGTGGGGCTGTTAATTAAATGCTCTGAGGAATTTAATGTTGTCTTGTCGTTAGGCCTTCGCAATCGAGACTCAGTTGAGTGTGATGAGCGATGCTGCTTGATGAATTACTTTGAGCTCATTCAAGCAGCGGTCAGTAAACATTTTCAAGTTGGTAAGGTAGAAGAGCGTACGATCGGGCACCAACTCAATGACATATTTAGCAACTTCGGTAAAGACTTTTTAAGTGAGAGAGAATGTCAGGTGACCCAGCTTGTATTGCAGGGCTACTCGACCAAAGCGATTGCTCCATTATTAGAAGTTAGCACCGAGACAGTGAAAGTGTATCGCAAACGAATACACAACAAGCTAAAGATATCCTCACAATCGGAGTTATTCTCTTTGTTTCTGGAAGCGGCCTCGACGGTGCCTTCTGACAGCAACATTGACCCTTTAACCGTCTACTTTGGTGGGCAGCACGTTCATTGAGTATTCGGCGTGTAACCTGAAAGGGGACTACCTTTAATGTTAAATATATTTAACATTAAAGGTGTTGAAAAAGAGCGCGCTATGCCTTCTTTGGATAACAATCTCTTTATCTGAATTTGCACTTGAGCCGTGCATATGAATCCAGTTATCCCGGTCTTTTTGGTAGTCAAAGGCTGGGTTTTTTTTTGTCAATTACTATGACACTACGATCTTCTCTTTGGTGGATATAATCGCCAATGTCATTTGCTTCTCTTATTTTATCTTCAAGGTTCTAACTGCGAGAGACGAGTTTGGTCTTAGTCCTATGTCACGTGTTATAGGGCGATAGCAACTTCCTGTTCATGCAGAACTGTGAATTACTGCTACGGAACGTAAAGTAAGTCCCATTACCTTGTGATAATCGTCACATTTAGCTTTTTTTTGACATTTGATAATGCTGCATAAAAGGTAGAATGAAAACGAAATGTTAAATTTTGTCGTGGTTGATTGGCGTATTTCGCTATTAACTTCGTTAATTTTAGAATTATAAATAGGTTCATACGGCCAAAAAGCGCATTGTAGTAAATTATTTGTGTAATTACGCCTTATGCTGAAACGATCTGCTGATTATTCGAGCAAACAGGAGTGTTATGCCATTTTCGTTACAAATTAATGGCAAAATACTTCGAAGGTTGGTAATGTGAACCGCAATCTTTGTATGGGTTTAGGTTTTTGTGCTCAAATTTTGAGCTAAATTAATCTAAAATGCTGTCCGTTCTAGCCCCGTATAAAGACGTCATGGATGCAATAAAAATTACTTGGAGTTAGATGCATGTATAAGAACAAAATCACGCAAGCCCTTCTTCTAGGCGCGAGCATGGCAGTGGCTGCCACCTCTTTTTCTTCGCTTGCCGCAGAGGTTCCTGCCGGTACAAAACTAGCAGATAAGCAAGAGCTTGTACGTGGTAATGGTACTGAGGTTGCTACACTCGATCCGCATAAATCTCAGGGCGTTCCAGAGTCTCACGTAATTCGTGATCTTCTTGAAGGCCTAGTAAACCAAGATGCAAACGGCAAAACTATCCCCGGTGTTGCTAAGTCTTGGGAAACCGCAGACAACAAAACGTTTGTATTCCATCTTCGTGATGACGCGAAATGGTCAAATGGCGATCCTGTAACAGCGAATGACTTTGTCTTCAGCTTCCAACGCGCTGTCGATCCTAAAACGGCTTCACCATACGCTTGGTACATGGAATACACCAAGATGGCGAATGCTAAAGATATCGTAGCGGGCAAAAAAGATAAGAGTGAGCTGGGTGTTAAAGCACTAGACGAGCATACATTGGAAGTAACGCTTGATACAGCTGTTCCATATTTTGTGATGATGATGGGCCACACCACAGTGAAGCCTGTCCATCAAGCAACGGTAGAAAAATTTGGCGACCAGTGGACGAAGCCTGAAAACTTCGTTGGTAATGGTGCATTTGTACCAAACAAGTGGGTTGTTAATGAGCGTTTAGAGCTTGTTAAGAGTGATTCATACTGGGATCAAGGCAACACGGTTCTAACTAAAGTTACCTTCCTACCAATTGAAAACCAAGTAGCGGAAATGAACCGTTTCTTGTCTGGTGAGCTGGATTTCACTTATGAAGTGCCAAACGAGCATTTCCGTCGCCTACAAAAAGAGTACCCACAAGATGTCAACATCAAGGGTAACCTATGTACGTACTACTACCAGTTCAATGCCCAGAAAGCGCCGTTTAATGATGTTCGTGTTCGTAAAGCGATGTCTTATGCCATGGACCGCGATATCATTTCTAAAGCTATCCTAGGTCAAGGTCAAAAACCAGCGTACTTCTTAACGCCTGAAATTACAGCGGGCTTTGATCCAGTAACACCAGAATATGGTCAGCTGAGTCAAAAAGAGCGTATCGCTGAAGCAAAACGCCTTCTAGAAGAAGCCGGTTATTCTAAGAGCAACCCTTTAGAATTCGACCTGCTGTACAACACCTCTGAAAACCATAAGAAGATTGCTGTAGCGATTGCTTCAATGTGGAAGAAAGAGCTAGGTATTAACGCTAAACTTGAAAACCAAGAGTGGAAATCTTACCTAGACAGCAAAGACACAGGTAACTTTGATGTTGCGCGTGCTGGCTGGTGTGGTGACTACAACGAAGCCTCTTCATTCCTAACGCTAATGGTAAGTGCAAATACAACTGCAGGTCAGCACTATAAGAGTAAAGACTACGATGCTGTGATTGAGAAAGCACTAAGCTCAACTTCAGAAGATGAGCGTACTCAACTTTACATTGAAGCTGAGAAGCTACTAGCGAAAGACATGCCAATTGCACCAATCTATCAGTACGTGACAACTCGTCTCGTATCGCCTGAACTTGGTGGTTACCCTGAAGGTAACGCAGAAGATAAGATCTACTCTAAAGATCTCTACATCAAAGCTAAATAACACCCTATAAAAAATATAACGATATAAGACACTGTGTGTGCGAAAGCACACGCAGGGTCTCTTCTATTTTAAATTGTCACAGACTGGATGGATGAGTTTATGCTTAAATTCATTATGAAACGGATATTTGAAGCAATACCAACTTTGTTGGTATTAATTACCGTCTCTTTTTTCCTGATGCGCTTTGCGCCAGGTAACCCTTTTTCAAGTGAGCGTCCACTTCCGCCGGAAGTCATGGCGAACATTGAAGCGAAGTATGGCCTTGATAAGCCAGTGTTCGAACAGTACACCACGTACTTAACGAATATTCTGCAAGGCGACTTCGGCCCTTCTTTTAAATATCAAGACTATACCGTAAATGAACTGATTGCAGTGGCACTGCCAGTATCAGCGAAAGTGGGGCTTATTGCCTTTGTCTTTACCGTGATTATGGGGGTAAGTGTCGGTACTATCGCCGCCTTGAAGCATAACACTTGGCTCGATTACACCATAATGTCGACCGCCATGCTCGGGGTGGTGATGCCATCCTTTGTGTTGGCACCAGCCTTAATTTACCTATTCTCACTTCACTGGAATTTGTTCCCAGCGGGTGGTTGGCATGATGGAGGAATGCAGTACATCGTATTACCTGTTATCGCCATGTCGTTACTTTATGTCGCTACTTTTGCTCGTATTACTCGTGGCAGCATGATTGAAACGCTGAACAGTAACTTTATTCGTACCGCCCGTGCCAAGGGTTTGAGTTACCGTTACATTGTTCTTAAGCATGCCTTAAAACCTGCGCTGTTACCGGTTGTATCGTATATGGGGCCTGCGTTCGTAGGTATCATTACCGGTTCGGTCGTAGTCGAAACCATCTTCGGCTTACCGGGTATTGGCAAACTCTTTGTTAATGCAGCATTTAACCGCGATTACTCGTTAGTGATGGGCGTGACCATTTTGATTGGTTTCCTCTTCATCCTTTTCAACGCTGTCGTTGATATTTTGCTAGCGATGATTGACCCGAAAATTCGTTACTAAGGGAGTGCGGGAATGATGTTAACGAAAAAAGAAAACTTGGAAGCGATTGAAAATTTTTCCGAGAATTTAGAAATTGAAGGCCGCAGTTTGTGGCAAGACGCCCGTATTCGTTTTATGCGCAACAAAGCGGCAATGGTGAGTCTGTTTATTCTTACACTGATGACGCTGGCGGTTATTTTCTTGCCGATGTTTGCTCAATACGCCTTTGATGATACCGATTGGTATGCCATGCATGCCGCACCAAGTGCCGAGCACTGGTTTGGTACCGACAGTTTAGGCCGTGATCTTTATGTGCGTACCTTAATTGGTGGGCGTATTTCACTGATGGTAGGGGTGTTAGGTGCATTTGTAGCCGTGCTTATCGGTACCCTATATGGTGCGACATCCGGCTTTATTGGCGGACGTGTTGACCGCGTTATGATGCGTATTCTAGAGATCTTATACGCGGTACCTTTTATGTTCCTAGTGATTGTACTAGTGACCTTCTTTGGCCGTAATATTGTTTTAATCTTTGTCGCGATTGGTGCGATAGCCTGGCTGGACATGGCGCGAATTGTTCGTGGTCAAACGTTGAGCTTACGCAGTAAAGAGTTTATTGAAGCAGCACACGTTTCCGGTGTAAGTAACTGGAAAATTATTACAAAACACATCGTTCCGAATGTACTTGGTATTGTTGCGGTTTACTCAACACTACTTATACCAAGCATGATTTTGACGGAATCTTTCCTTTCTTTCCTTGGTTTAGGTGTACAAGAACCCATGACAAGTTGGGGCGCACTTCTTCAAGAAGGCTCTCAAACTATGGAAGTGGCAATTTGGCAATTGATTTACCCTGCCATCTTTATGGTCGTCACTCTGTTCTGTTTTAACTATGTAGGCGATGGTCTTCGTGACGCGCTTGATCCAAAAGACCGATAAGAATTAGAGAAAGGAAACATTATGAGCTTATTAGATGTCAAAGATCTGCGAGTCGAATTTACCACCCAAGATGGGATTGTGACCGCAGTAAACGATTTGAATTTCTCTCTTAACCAGGGGGAAACCTTAGGTATTGTAGGAGAGTCCGGGTCTGGTAAATCGCAAACGGTATTTGCGATTATGGGACTACTAGCAAAAAACGGTATTATTTCTGGTAGCGCGAAGTTTGAAGGTAATGAAATCCTTAACTTGCCAGAAAAAGCACTGAACAAGGTTCGTGCAGAACAAATTGCGATGATTTTCCAAGACCCAATGACGTCGTTAAACCCTTATATGAAGGTGAGCGACCAACTCATGGAAGTATTGATGCTTCACAAAGGCATGGGTAAGTCAGAAGCGTTTGAAGAATCCGTTCGCATGCTTGAAGCGGTTAAAATTCCAGAAGCCCGTAAGCGTATTACTATGTACCCTCATGAGTTCTCTGGCGGTATGCGTCAGCGTGTGATGATAGCAATGGCACTACTATGCCGTCCAAAGCTGTTAATTGCTGATGAACCGACTACCGCGCTAGACGTGACGGTACAAGCACAGATTATGGATCTATTGAACGAGCTAAAAAGTGAATTCAACACAGCCATTATTATGATCACCCACGATCTTGGTGTCGTGGCAGGGTCGTGCGATAAAGTGTTGGTTATGTACGCTGGACGTACTATGGAGTACGGTACGGTTGATGAGATTTTCTATCAGCCGACTCACCCATACGCGGAAGGTCTGCTCAAGGCCATTCCTCGTCTAGATACCGAAGGTGACGTACTACCAACAATTCCAGGCAACCCACCAAACTTGCTACGCTTGCCAACCGGGTGTCCTTACCAAGAACGATGCCACCGAGTCACCGATCGTTGCCGTAAAGAAGCACCGATACTAACGAGCTTTGGCCAAGACCGCCAACGCGCGTGTTTTTCTGATTGGGAGACGTGGGCACGATGAACGCTATGACAGATAATAAACAGTTAATTCTTGATGTTAAAAACCTTAAAGTGCACTTTAGCATCGCTTCAAAGTCGGCGTGGCCTTGGTCAAAGCCGGCAAATCTTAAAGCCGTCGATGGCGTAGATGTTCATCTGTTTGAAGGTGAAACATTAGGTGTTGTAGGTGAGTCTGGTTGTGGCAAATCGACGTTTGCACGTGCCATCATTGGATTGGTCGAAGCCACCGATGGTGAAGTCATGTGGTTAGGGCAAGACCTCACGAAAATGCAAGCGGTCCAGCGTCGTGAGACTCGTAAAGAAATTCAGATGATATTCCAAGACCCGTTGGCATCACTGAATCCTAGAATGACAGTCGGTGATATCATCGCAGAGCCATTGCAGACCTTTTACCCTGAGCTATCTAAGCAAGAAGTGAAAGATCAGGTGAAGGAGATGATGACGAAAGTAGGGCTATTGCCTAACGTCATCAACCGTTATCCACATGAATTTTCGGGTGGTCAGTGTCAACGTATTGGTATTGCGCGAGCACTTATTCTGAAACCGAAAATGATCATCTGTGACGAGCCAGTGTCAGCGTTAGATGTTTCTATTCAAGCACAAGTGGTGAACTTGCTTAAAGAGCTACAAACCGAGCTAGGCTTAAGTTTGGTGTTCATTGCGCATGATTTATCAGTGGTGAAACATATCTCTGATCGTGTTCTTGTGATGTATCTGGGTAATGCTGTTGAACTAGGAGAGGCAGATGCTTTGTTTGCTGACCCTAAACACCCATATACCAAAGCACTGATGTCAGCAGTACCGATTCCAGATCCTAAGCTTGAACGTAACAAGACGATCCAGATGCTTGAAGGGGACTTGCCGTCGCCAATCAATCCGCCTTCTGGTTGTGTGTTTAGAACTCGTTGCCCACAAGCGACAGAGCAATGTGCACAACAAAAACCGGGGCTTCAAGGAACGGATGTACATGCGGTATCGTGTTTGAACGTTTCTGTTTAGCGTGGTTATACCGTTCTCGGTATAGAGAAATACCGCACAAAAGTGCAAATTATGATACAAGCTAAGTAGCTTTTCAGCCTGTGACAGGCCTAAGCGCGACATCAAATTGAGTCGCGCTTTTTTTGTTTCTTCAACTTATCTGAACATCTTCTTTCATTTATCCCACTGAACCTTGCTGTTGTTGTTTTCTATACTGTCTTCAACGTAACGTAAGGAGAAAGCATATTATGGGCAAACTCGTTGATGGTGTATGGCATGATGTTTGGTATGACACGAAAACCAGCGGTGGTAAATTCGTTCGTGAAGATGCAGGCTTCCGCCATTGGGTCAAAAACAGTCCCGAGGCAGACTTTCAACCAGAGTCTGGTCGCTACCATCTTTATGTGTCTCTAGCGTGCCCTTGGGCGCACCGCACGTTAATCTTTCGAGCCCTTAAAGGGTTAGAGTCCCACATTGACGTCACAATTGTTTGCCCTGATATGTTAGATAAAGGTTGGTCTTTTGGGCTTCCAGAGCCTCTCTTTGGACACAATTTTCTTCACCAAATGTACACTCAAGCGAAATCAAATTATACCGGTAGGGTGACAGTACCAGTGCTTTGGGATAAAAAGACGCAAACCATTGTTAGCAATGAGTCATCTGAAATTATTCGTATGTTCAACACTGAGTTCAATGAACTCACGGGTGATGACAAGGATTATTATCCGTTGAAGTTACAAAAGCAGATTGATGAGTGGAATGAGTTTGTGTATCCCGCGATTAATAATGGCGTTTATCGTTGTGGCTTTGCGACAACACAAGAAGCATACGAAGAGGCTTACCATGCGCTGTTTACGGCATTGGACAAAGTGGACCAACACCTCGCGACGCAGCGTTATTTAGCAGGAGAACAAATAACAGAAGCAGATTGGCGTTTGTTCACCACCTTAGTGCGTTTTGATGCCGTTTACGTTGGACATTTTAAATGCAACAAAAAGCGTATTGCCGACTATAAAAATATTCAGGGATACTTAAAAGAGCTGTATCAGGTCAAGGGTATCAAAGAGACGACGGACTTTTATCATATTAAACGTCACTATTACTTTAGTCATGTGGGGATTAATCCGACGCAAGTAGTGCCGTTGGGACCAGACTTAGATCTTGATACGCCACACGATCGTGATTCACTAAACTGTTAGGTTAGGGCGCGCGGGTCGATGGGCTTTAATCACAAAATCTAGAAACAAAAAAGCCTCCATATGGAGGCTTTCGTCATTCAGGCGTTAAACAAAGATTAACCTTGCTCTTGGCTTGATTGAATTGCTGTTAGTGCGATGGTGTAAACAATATCGTCTACTAGCGCGCCACGTGACAAGTCATTAACTGGTTTACGCATGCCTTGAAGCATTGGACCAATTGAAACAAGATCAGCTGAACGTTGTACCGCTTTGTAAGTCGTGTTACCTGTATTTAGGTCAGGGAATACGAATACTGTCGCTTTACCTGCAACTGGAGAGTTAGGCGCTTTAGAAGCGGCAACATTTTCCATGATAGCAGCGTCGTACTGTAGCGGGCCGTCAATGATAAGGTCAGGACGTTTTGCTTGAGCAAGTTTCGTCGCTTCACGTACTTTATCAACATCTGCGCCTTTACCAGATTCACCAGTAGAGTATGAGATCATTGCAACGCGTGGTTCGATACCAAATGCCGTTGCAGAATCTGCAGACTGGATTGCAATCTCTGCAAGCTGTTCAGCCGTTGGATCTGGGTTGATTGCACAGTCACCGTAAACCAATACTTGATCAGGCAGAAGCATGAAGAAGATAGAGGATACGATAGAGGCATCAGGCGCAGTTTTGATGATTTGGAACGGTGGCACGATAGTGTTTGCTGTCGTGTGTACCGCACCAGAAACAAGGCCGTCAACTTCGTCGTTTTCTAGCATCATTGTGCCTAGGAAAACAGAATCTTGAAGTTTTTCACGAGCCACAACTTCTGTCATGCCTTTCGCGCCGCGAAGCTCAACCAAACGAGCGACGTAGTTTTCACGAACCGCATCAGAATCGATAATTTCAACGCCAGCACCAAGCTCTACACCTTGTTGCGCAGCAACACGGCGTATTTCGTCTGGGTTACCAAGAAGAACACATTGTGCAATACCACGTTCTGCACAGATAGCCGCAGCTTTAACGGTACGTGGCTCATCGCCTTCAGGAAGTACGATGCGCTTACCCGCTTTACGAGCAAACTCAGTAAGTTGGTAACGGAATGCTGGTGGGCTCAAACGACGAGACTTTTGAGTACCTTCAGTCATTGATTCAATCCAGTTACCGTCTACATGACCGGCAACGTGATCGTTAATGAATTCGATACGCTCTTTATCATCTGCTGGTACTTCAATGCTAAAGCTTTGAAGATTTAGAGAAGTCTGCCACGTGTTACCTTGTGCTTTAAAGATCGGTAGGCCTGTGTCAAGCGCAGGCTTGATTAGGTCGCGGATCTCAGCCGGAACATCATAGCCGCCAGTCAGTAGAATAGCGCCGATTTCAACGCCGTTCATTGCCGCAAGAGCTGCTGCAACGATAACGTCTGGACGGTCTGCTGAAGTCACAAGTAGTGAACCTGGCTTGAAGTGCTCAATCATGTTTGGCAGTGAACGTGCACAGAACGTAATGCTCTTAACGCGACGCGTTGCAATGTCACCTTCATTGATGATTTCAGCATTTAAGTGCTGAGCCATGTCGATAGCACGAGTCGCGATAAGGTCAATGCTCCAAGGCACGCAACCTAGTACACGAATTGGACTAGTGTTGAAGATTTCCATCACTTTCAATTCGTTTTGCTTCGCGGTATCTGCATCATCAAAGATTTCAGATAGGTCTGGGCGAGTACGACCGGCTTCATCTACTGGTGCGTTAAGCTTGTTGATGATAACGCCAGAGATATTTTTGTTTTTAGTGCCACCAAAGTTAGAACAGGCAACTTCAATACGCTCTTTAAGCTGTACTGGGTTGTCAGTGCTTGGTGTTGCAACCATCACGATTTCAGCGCCAAGTGTTGCCGCGATTTCTGCGTTCACTTGGTTTGCAAATGGGTGCTTACGAGTTGGTACTAGACCTTCAATTAGCGTTACGTCCGCATCTTTGTTGATTTGGTTATAACGTTCAACAACCGTTTCTAGTAACTCATCCATGTTGTCGTTACCGATTAGGCTCTCGGCGACAGACATTTGCAGCGGCGTACCAATTTGCATGTCGCTATTGGCTGCTACGATAGTCGTTGTTAGGTCTGGTTGATCGCCACCGCTACGAGGTTGAGCGATAGGCTTGTAAAAAGAAACTTTAACACCTTTACGCTCCATCGCGCGAAGGAGACCCATGCTAACGCTTGTTAGGCCGACGCCTGCGCTAGTAGGGATAAGCATAATAGTACGGGACATTCTTTGAGCACCTCAAACTATATGAAGGGGGGATGAAGCTCAGCGTATTAATGCACGTTGAATGGGCAGCGAAATGACTGAGTTCAATAGAAAACTGGCTAACCTATTGGTTAGCCAGTTTGAAAATTAAAGACCTGCTAGGCGCGCAGTATCTTCAGCAATAACTAGCTCTTCATTAGTAGAGATAACCATAGCTGGGATGCGGCTGCTTGCAGTAGTGATAGTACCTTCACCACCGAAACGCGCTTTCAGGTTAGCGTCGCCATCTACTTCGATACCAAATACGCCTAGACGGTTAAGAACCATTTCACGGATTGGTGCAGAGTTTTCACCGATGCCACCAGTAAATACGATAGCGTCTAGACGACCCTCTAGTGTCGCTGTGTAGCCTGCAACGTATTTTGCAAGGCGGTGACAGAACACGTCCATTGCACGTGTTGCTTCTGCTTTCTCACCGTAGTTGTCTTCAACAAAACGACAGTCAGAAGTCACTTCTGTTAGACCTTGTAGACCAGACTCTTTAGTTAGCATGTTGTTGATTTGCTCGACAGAGTAGCCTAGTGCGTCGTGTAGGTGGAAGATGATTGCAGGATCGATGTCACCACAACGAGTACCCATCACAAGACCTTCAAGTGGAGTAAGACCCATTGAAGTATCTACAGACTCACCATTTTTGATAGCACATACAGATGCGCCGTTACCAAGGTGGCAGTTGATGATGTTTAGTTCGTTGGTTGGCTTGCCAAGTAGCTCTGCTGCTTCACGAGCGATAAACAGGTGAGAAGTACCGTGCATGCCGTAACGACGGATACCGTGCTCTTTGTATAGGTTGTACGGAAGTGCGTATAGGTAAGCTTCTTCAGGCATTGTTTGGTGGAATGCTGTGTCAAATACCGCTACGTTTTTCAGTTCAGGGAAGCTGTGCTTCGCAGCTTCAATACCGATGATGTGAGCAGGGTTATGAAGAGGTGCAAATGTTGCAGAGTCTTCGATACCTTTAAGGACGTCATCAGTGATCAGTGCAGATTTAGTGAACTGTTCGCCGCCGTGAACGATACGGTGACCGATCGCGCCAAGGTTCGCTTTAAGCTCAGGCTTAGAAGCAAGAATAGTGTCTACCATGAACGCTAGTGCTTCTTCGTGAGCTGCACCGTTGCCTAGTTGTGCTTCGTGCTTGCCATCAAGTTTCCACTTGATACGTGCTTCAGGAAGGTGAAGACACTCAGCAAGACCTGTTAGGTGCTCGTCACCAGTGGTTGCGTCAACGATAGCGAACTTAAGAGAAGAACTGCCGCAGTTTAGAACTAAAACTAGCTTAGACATTAAAGGTTACCTGTAATTTGTCTGATCCAAGATCAAGGGTATAAATTCTCAAGGCTGAGAAGGTACAAATTGTTACGATTCAGCCTTGATCAAAAATTCTACAATTGCCGTATAATCATAAGCGATTTTCCAAGAAAATCACTTTTGCGTCCTTGCGACGTTCATCTCGTAGTTGCCTTATTCCAAAATAAAGTCAACAATGAGATTGAGGTAGCGCAAAGAATAACGATATTGCGTAATGATAACAAAATAAATTTGAAAGAATATTAACTTTCGTCAATATTTTGCGTTTTTATTTGAATGGTTAAACTTTTTTTTAGTGAGGTTGCTGATGAGTGAGAGACTAAGCTTAACTCAGAGTTTAAAAAATGGTCAGAAGTACATGGATACTTGGCCAATGAGAAAAGAGTTAACCCCTCTGTTCCCAGAGCAGCGCATTATTAAGGCGACAAAGTTTGCTGTAAAAGTGATGCCTGCGGTGGCTGCAATCAGCGTGCTGACTCAAATGGTCTTTAATAACGCTCAGGCGATGCCTCAAACTATTGTTATCGCCTTGTTTGCGATTAGCCTGCCTTTACAAGGTATGTGGTGGTTAGGAAACCGTTCACACACCAAGCTTCCTCCTGCTCTTGCCTCGTGGTATAGAGAGTTACATCAAAAAGTTACTGAGACCGGGTACGCACTCGAGCCAGTCAAAGCGAAGCCTCGTTATAAAGAGTTGGCGATTATATTGAATAAAGCGTTTAGGCAACTCGATCGCAGTTCGTTTGACCGTTGGTTTTAGGGAACCCATTGACGCTAAAACCAGCGCCGTAGTACTCAAACGCTGCTAACGTTCAATGAATGTCATTGCCCGCCACCATCCCAACAGCTTGCTAGCGTAGCAAGCTGTTTTTGTTTGCCGCGTAAATCAACGTGTTGCTTGAATATTGATTGGCATGAGTCCCCTCAGTCTACGTAGGCTGCTACTTCACATTATTAGAACGAGTGATCGTATAGATGCCCCCTGAGTCGGTGGTGAACCACAAAGCGCCTTGGGTATCTGACGTGATGTCTCGGATCCTTTCATTTAACGTTTCGTAGTAGCGACGCTCTTCTAGTACTTGACCAATTTGGTTGACATCTAACAAGTTGATGTGAGTGAGCTTTAGTGCCCCAATCAATAATTTACCTTCGAGGCGAGGGAAGGTTTGGCTTGGATAAATATACAAAGAGCTGGGCGCAATAGAAGGGATATACACTTTTTTAGGGGCTGATATGCCTTCTTTTTCTGTTGCCTCTCCAACACTAACAGGGCCCCAATACTCTTTGCCGTGTGAGGTGATTGGCCAGCCATAGTTTTGTCCTTTTTCTATTAGGTTGAGCTCGTCGCCACCGCGAGGACCGTGCTCAATAGCCCAAAGTTGCTGAGTTCTAGGGTGATAGGCAATGCCCTGTGGATTACGATGTCCATAGCTGTATATCTCGGGTTGAAACTGGTTATTAGCCGTAAAGGGATTGCTATTTGGGATGCTACCGTCTAGGTTGAGGCGAATAATCGAACCTGCGTGAGTTGTCGTGTCTTGTCCGTTTTTTCGTACGCCAGCATCACCAATCGTCATGAATATAAAGCTATCTTGAATCGCCAACCTACTACCGAAATGCCTGCCAGTCGTCACCACGACATTACTCGTGAAGATGTCTTGCCAATTGGTGAGTGAATGTTGAACGAGGGTAGCTTTGGCAAGAGTAGGGGATCCGCCGTCGCCTTCCACATTAGGTTTAGCGTAAGTAAAAAAATACTCATTGTTTTTTTGTGGATTCTTAACAACATCCATTAAGCCGCCTTGGCCGCCGCTATATACCGTTGGAAGCCCACTCACGGGTTTAACTTGGCCAGTATCCGCATTCAGCATCACTATACGACCATCACGCAGTGTGATTAATAGTCGATCGGCAGAAATACTTTCGATGCCCCAAGGTACACCAGAGAGCTGGACGACTTTTTTGTATTGACTACTTTCAAATTCTTTACTGGAGGCGGTACTTACTGCTATGGCGAATAAGCCAATAATGATCAGTATGTTGGCTTTCATGTCTTCTCCTTAGTTAAGTTCATACTCTTACCTTTTCTAAATCCATTGTTTCAAATATAGCCATGATTGCTGATTAGTCACTCGTATGGTCTATCAAGTCGCGCAGGGTAACTAATGAACTGGGCGTGTAAAAATGTCATCGGTCGCGCTATACGGATAAATAAGCAGTGTTTGCTGTACGCATGACTGTACATGCTGAGATGATTATTTCTTCACAATTTGTTTTTACAGCACATTTGCGAGGCTGATTGTTAATAAGTTCTTTCAATTTGGTAAGTGAGCTGGTAGTAATACTAGTTAAATGCGATGATTAAATTGCATTAAAAATAGAATGTAAAATAATTATTACACCCTTTTGATTAAGGGGTTGTCACAGCAAACACAGAAAAACGTTGCTGAATCAAGGAGTCAAGATGAAAGCAAGCAAATTAATTACTACAGCGCTCTTAACGAGTGTTGCGCTGTTGTCCTCAGCAAGCATTATGGCTAAAACAGCGAAAGTCGCAGTTTCTCAGATTGTTGAGCATCCAGCGCTAGATGCAACCAGACAAGGACTGGTCGATGGCTTAAAAGCAAACGGCTACGAAGAAGGTAAAAACTTAGAGTTTGATTATAAAACGGCACAAGGTAACCCTGCGATAGCAGTACAAATTGCCCGTCAGTTTGTGGGTGAGCGTCCAGATGTACTTGTAGGGATCGCGACGCCAACAGCGCAGGCGTTAGTATCTGCAACTCGTGATATTCCAGTCGTCTTTACTGCAGTAACAGATCCGGTTGGCGCAAAGTTGGTGAAGCAGCTTGAGCAGCCAGGTAAGAACGTGACGGGCCTGTCTGATTTGTCTCCAGTTGATCAACACGTAGAGCTTATTAAAGAGATTATGCCCGACGTCAAAACCATTGGTGTGGTTTACAACCCAGGCGAAGCTAATGCGGTTAGTTTGATGACGTTATTAAAAGAAAGCACAAAAAAACATGGTATTGAGTTAGTTGAGGCGACGGCACTGAAGAGTGCTGACGTACAAACAGCAACTCAGGCGATCGTATCAAAGTCAGACATTATCTATGCCCTAATTGACAACACGGTTGCGAGTGCTATTGAAGGGATGATTGTATCGGCAAACCAAGCGAAGACCCCGGTATTTGGTGCGGCAACCTCTTATGTTGAGCGTGGTGCTGTTGCGAGCCTAGGTTTTGATTACTACCAGATTGGTGTCCAAACCGCCGACTACGTTGCTCAAATTCTGGATGGAAAAGCGCCAGGTGAGTTAGATGTTAAGGTCGCAAAAGGTTCTGATTTGGTGATCAATGCGACAGCGGCGAAAAAGCTAGGTCTTACTATTCCTAAAACCGTAATGGATCGCGCAACAAGCGTTAAATAGTGTTATTCCTACCTGGACCAAGCATTCATGCTTGGTCCTTTTAATAAGCAGAAAAGGAGTTGTTATGTCTGCTTTCGCATTCTTTGGTGCTCTAGAAATTGGTCTGATTTATGGCCTCGTCGCGTTAGGCGTCTACCTCACATTCCGAGTACTTGATTTCCCAGATTTAAGTGTTGATGGCAGTTTCCCTATGGGGGCTGCAGTTGCAGCAACTGCGATTGTATCGGGTGTTAACCCTTGGGTCGCTACAGGCTTGGCGGTACTTGCAGGTGCAGCAACAGGTTGGGTGACGGCATTCCTGGCTGTTCGCTGTGGTATTTTGCACTTGCTGGCGTCTATTTTAACGATGATTGCGGCGTTCTCTATCAATATCCGTATTATGGGTCGTCCCAATATCGCGCTGTTGGGCGAAGAAACCATTTTGACCCCATTCGAGATGATGGGTAATTCTATGTACATTCGGCCGCTTGTGGTTGGTGTCTTAGTACTTATTTCAGCGTGGTTTGTTGTTCGCTTACTCAACAGTGATTTTGGCTTAGGGCTACGAGCGACTGGCGTCAACGCAAGAATGGTGAAAGCGCAGGGGGCAAGCACGGCATTTTATACGTATTTTTGTCTTGCTCTATCAAATGGCTTTGTGGGTTTTGCCGGGGCGTTATTTGCCCAAACCAACAGCTTTGCTGATGTGACATCAGGTGTCGGTACTATTGTTGTTGGATTGGCGGCCGTGATTCTAGGTCAAACTCTTATTCCGGGTCGTAAAATTTGGGTAGCAGTTGTTGCTGTAATCGTCGGTTCAGTTTTGTATCGACTCGCAGTGGCGTTCGCCTTAAGCAGTGGTATGTTTGGGTTGCAAGCATCGGATCTTAACTTGGTCACCGCGGTATTAGTCGCGGCTGCGTTGATCGCACCAAAGATTAAAGGAAACCTGAAAGCAAAAAAGGTCAGTAAGCCTGTTGAGAATAAAGTGGTTTCAAATTCAGGCAACACGGGGAAAGTAGCATGATTCGATTAGAAGATATTCAAGTCACTTTTAACCCAGGGACCATCTTGGAAAACCGAGCGTTAAGAAGTGTAAATTTAGAAGTACCTGAGCATCAGTTTTTGACTGTGATTGGCTCTAACGGGGCGGGTAAATCGACGTTGCTCGGCGCTGTGACAGGTGAAACTCCGATGGTGGGGGGGCGCGTATTGATTGATGAGATGGACGTCACTCGACAAACTGTGGATCAGCGAGCAAATCAATGTGCCCGCGTGTTTCAAGACCCTCTAGCGGGGACGTGCGCGGATCTGACCATTGAAGAGAATATGGCGTTGGCGTACATGCGTGGTAAAAAGCGCGGCTGGAGTATGTCCCTGTCTTCGAAACGTCGTAAGTTGTTTCAAGAGCGCATCAGTATTTTAGGGTTAGGTTTAGAAGATCGTCTTGGTGATAATATCGGCTTGCTGTCAGGAGGCCAGCGCCAAGCGGTCAGCCTTGTGATGGCAACATTATCAGACAGTAAGCTGCTACTTCTTGATGAGCATACCGCAGCGTTGGACCCACGTATGGCCGCCTTTATTATCGATCTCACTAAGAAGGTCATCAGTGAGTTTAATTTGACGGTCATGATGGTGACGCACTCAATGAAAGATGCATTGGCGTGTGGTGATAGAACGGTGATGCTGCATCAAGGGGAAATCGTCCTTGATGTGTCGGGTGAGCAACGCGCTAACATGGGCGTTCCAGACTTGTTGGAAATGTTCTCTAAAGTACGTGGCGAAGAACTGGCTGATGATAGTCTGCTATTGAGCTAGCCTACTATGTATCTACCTACTACTTACCTACTATTGACCTAGTCAACCGTGAGTGCGATTAAGCTCTACGCCTAGTCTTCTCCGCCTACTAACTGTGATCCCTCTTCAATTTGAAGGGGGATTTTTTTGTCTACGGAGTTGATTAGAATAGCGTCATCCTAAATCACTGGTAACAAGAGACTTATGAGCACTCCGTATCTCTATCATTCGCAGACTACTGACGGTGTTACTGCACATGCTGATTGTTTACATATTGAATTACTCACCGAAGACTTACCCTTTGAGCGGGTGCTGCTAAGGCATGAACCCGACAATGAAGAGTACATCATTGAAATGACGTCGGGGGAGAAAAAGGGTCGTTTACGAGTATGGCAGGCAATACTGCCTCTGAGTCAGGATAAGTCAGTCACTTATTACACCTTTAAAGCGATCTTAGGGCAGGCTCAGTATTGGTTAGATGGTCGTGGCGTGCAAGTGAGGATGCCCGGTAGGGAATATCACTTTAAATACAACCGAGTCGCCTGCCCACCAGAATGGGTGTCTGAGCAGGTCTTTTATCAGATATTCCCAGAACGTTTCTGTAATGGTGATCCCTCCATTGGGGTTGAAGATGGTGAATATCAGTATTTAGGCAAAAATCGACAATCTGTGAAGCGATCGTGGGGAGAACCGGTTGGTCAACATGGCAATACTGGTGCCGTGGAGTTCTACGGTGGCGATTTAGCGGGTGTACAACAAAAGTTAGATTATTTACAAGCGTTAGGTATTACAACACTGTACCTCAACCCGATATTCACTTCTTACTCCAACCATAAGTATGACACGGTAGACTACTATTCTATTGATCCGAAATTTGGGACTAACCAGCAGTTTGCAACACTATCCGAGGACATCCATCAAAGAGGGATGAAGATCGTACTTGATGCCGTGCTTAATCATACTTCCACTGAGCATGCCTGGTTTGATAAATCACAAACAAGGAACGGTGCCTATGGTTCGGTAAATAGTCCATATCGTGACTATTACTTCTTTAAAGATCAGAGCTCTGAGTGTAGTGATAGCGCTAGTAGCTATGTTGGGTGGAAGGGTATTGATACCTTACCCGTGCTGAACTTCAATAATAAACAGGTTCGGGACGCGATTTATCAGAGCGAAGATTCGGTGATCAAACATTGGTTGAAGCCGCCTTACTTGATTGATGGTTGGCGCTTTGATGTGATTCATATGCTAGGAGAAGGTGAGGGGGCGGCGAATAATGCGCACTATGTTTCCGCTTTTCGTGAGGCGATGAAGTCAGTATCACCGGACTCTTACATGCTTGGGGAACACTTTTTTGAGGCAACGAGCTGGCTGCAAGGCGATCAAGAAGATGGCTCGATGAACTATTATGGTTTTGCGCATCCAGTTAGAGCGCTATTGGCGAGCAAAGATATTCAGTTTGATCCGATTGAGCTTGATTGTCGCGACTTTTTGGAGTGGTTACGTGAAGCGAGTGCAAAGCTACCATGGGCGAATCAGCTTTCGCAACTTAACCAATTAGACAGCCACGATACTGAGCGCTTACTGACCACATTACAAGGCGATGTGGATAGGTTTAAAATCGCAGCACAGCTACTTATGACTTATGTGGGGGCACCTTGTCTATATTACGGTACAGAAGTTGGGTTAGAAGGGAGCCATGATCCCGATAATAGACGCTGCTTCCCTTGGGATAGAATTGAACACAGTGACTGGCTTAAATACTTTACCGAATTGATTGCCGCAAGACGACAGCTATCTGCGTTACAAAAGGGCAGTTTTGTCCCGCTATGGGTAGAAGCGGGCGGCTTGATTTATGCGCGAGAATTTAAGGGTAACGTTGTGATCAGTGGTTTTAACCTATCGGATGCGCCGATAACCGTTTCGTTACCACTTTGGAAAGTTGCGTCCAATTGTAAAGGCTTACGATGCTGGTGGACGAAAACGTCATATGACATTGCAGGGGATACCCTTAAACTCGAAATTAAGGGTAAAGAGTCCATACTTTTGTTTAACTGACAATATGATTCAGACTGGCTATTGCGACGAATACTTTAATTACGTCGCTAATTGACTAAAAGAGCGTCGCGATAGCGTTTGATGTCAGCAACTATTGGTTCGGCGGTTTTGTGAACCCGAATCTCACGGAACAGTTCCATTGCCTCTGGGTATTGGTTGCGTAAATAAGCAAACCACTGTTTCACTCGGTTAGGGTAGTACATCCCCTTGTCGCCTTTCATCTCATACGTTGAGTATTGGATCAGTAAATCGACCACCTCACACCACGGCATAGGCTCTTGGTTATGTTTGACGACATTACCTAGGTTCGGTACGTTAAACGCGCCGCGACACACCATTAATGAGTCAACACCAGTGGTGGCGATGCAGCGCTGGCCGTCCTCGTAGTTCCAAATTTCGCCGTTGGCAATCAATGGAACCGAAACACGTTTTCGTATTTCATTAATGTAATCCCACTTAATTTCACTGGCTTTATATCCGCCCGCTTTAGTACGAGCATGAACGGTAAGCTCAGCTGCGCCAGCTTGTTCGACGGCATCAACGATTTCATAGCAATCATCGGGGTTTTCCCAGCCTAAGCGGATCTTTGCTGTAACGGGCACAGATGGGTCAACCGCATCACGACAGGATTTAATGACTTGGTAAATTTGTTCAGGGTGCTGAAGCATCGCGGCGCCGCCGTTGCTCTTATTTACCAGCTTTGCAGGACAGCCAAAATTTAGGTCAACGCCTTTCGCGCCCAGTTCCGCAGCAATGACGGCGTTTTCTGCCATCCATTGTGCATGTTGGCCAAGCAATTGGATGTGAATCGGAGTCCCTGATTTAGTTTGCGAACCTTGCGTAAGCTCGGGGCAAATGCGGTGGAAAACATGGTCTGGTAAGCGCTGATCAACCACACGTACAAATTCGGTGACGCAGAGATCGTAGTCGTTAATCTCAGTCAAAATTTCTCGCATTAAATGGTCTAACACACCTTCCATTGGACCTAAAACAACACGCATAGGGCTACTCTCATTATTCTGGAGCGGGGATTCTATCTGGAAAGCGATCAAGAATCGACCATTGATGTATTGCTAGGTGCGAAATATACTTGCGGCAAACCTAAATACAGAAACCCATATTATGAATCTCATTCAATTACCTAACGGATGGCAAGGCGAGTCGGCAGACTACTTGGAAGGAGCTATTCTTGCCGCAAACTTCACCGTTTCACCATTAGCACCTTCAGAGTGGTTAGCGACGGTTATTGCTGACTATGATAAGCAACAAGAAGAGTGGGTTGTTGCGCATCTGAACGCCCAGTACGCGTATCTAAAAGCAAATCAATACAATGTGCTACCGGAGTTGGATGATAATCGTGAGCGTTTAGCTGACTTTGCTGAAGGCTTCATGGCAGCGTGGCAACATGTTGAGCCGTTGTGGTTTGAAAAATCGCCAAGTGATGGCACGATCCGAATGCTACAAGCGTTTCTAACCACGCTAATGTTGGCGATTGACGAAACTCAAACGCATGCTGAAATGACGCAAGCGGGTTACGAGACGTTACCGCAGCTTAATGACTTAGCTCCGCAGCTCGATCACATGATTAATGAAATTGCGTTGGCGGCTGATGAAATGATGATTGGTCATCAATCTCAATCGGTTAATCCATTTAAAGACACAGGCCGTAATGACCCTTGCCCTTGTGGCAGTGGCAAAAAATATAAAAAGTGTTGTGGTAACTAACGCCTATTTGAGGAATCGAAAAGCCCCCTGTTGTGATGCCGCGACAGGGGGCTTTTATTTGGGAGTACATGCTTAGGGGTTACTAAAAACCACGAGCGCGCGAGTGGGACTGTTTTGCACCTTGAGCCAAGATAATAATGGCTAATGCGACAAGGT
Organism: Vibrio cionasavignyae; assembly: GCF_050337155.1. NCBI lineage: Bacteria > Pseudomonadati > Pseudomonadota > Gammaproteobacteria > Vibrionales > Vibrionaceae > Vibrio > Vibrio cionasavignyae. The sequence continues at coordinate 92,616 of NZ_JAKJSR010000015.1, read as the reverse complement.
TTCCTGCAAAAATTATCACCAGCCACTGAGGCATTGAAAGCGTTAAAAATTGCCAAACAACTTTTGAGCAATCGCCATAGGCTTCAAACATCCATGGGACCCATTGGTTAAGTGGTGCCCAATCTGGGAACGTGACAAATAGATCACAAGTTTTAAATGGTGAAGGATTAAATTGATAATCCACGTGCTCTAGTGACAATGTTAACCCTTTAACGGCAGCGGCTCCCCATGCAACGAGGCCAGTCCAGCGCAATACCACATTGTTAGGGTTAATCAGACCGATAGTCGCCGCACCTAAGATGCCGAACATGGCAACACGCTCATAAATGCACATTACACACGGGCCTAGCATTAACACATGCTGGAAGAATAACGCGCATAGTTCAAAAATTAATGTGCACGCAAACAATAGGGCCCACGAAAGGCGTGTCTTGGAAAATGCTTTGATGTTGGAAAGAATCGTCACGGAGTCGTCCTTGAAATAAAAAAAGCTCTGAATACTCAGAGCTTTTTAACGTGGATTAGTTTCACAAGCAACTAAAAATTAATGCCCAGATGAGACAGCGGCCTCAATAACCTTACTTGAATTCTCTACAATCCAGCCTGCGTCGTAAAACCAAGCCGTCATAGGTTCTAGTAAATACACGATGCCAAACAAACCAACTAATGCCAAAACGACAGTGTAAGGCAGTGCCATGATGACCATTTTGCCATACGACAAGCGGATAAGCGGAGCAAGTGCTGAAGTTAATAGGAACAAGAACGCAGCCTGACCATTTGGCGTTGCAACAGAAGGCAGGTTAGTACCAGTGTTAATAGCAACGGCAAGTAAGTCGAACTGATCACGAGTAATCAGTCCGTCGTTTAGAGCGGCTTTTACTTCGTTGATGTAAACGGTTCCTACAAATACGTTGTCGGAAACCATCGATAGTATACCGTTAGCGACGTAGAACAGCGCCAATTGTGTGCCTTTGTCTTCAACGTGGAGTACCGCATCGATGATTGGCTTGAAAAGACCTTGGTCGATAATAACAGCAACAATTGAGAAGAATACGGCAAGCAATGCAGTAAAAGGTAGAGCTTCTTCAAAGGCTTTACCCATGGAGTGCTCTTCAATAACGCCAGTAAACGCAGTAGCAAGGATAATAACAGATAGGCCGATAAGACCTACCGCAGCAAGGTGCATGGCCAATGCGACAATCAACCAAACGGCGATAGCACCCTGGATCCATAGTTTTGCTACGTCTTGTTTTGTTCTTGTCTTACGTTCTTCACGATCAAAATCGACTAAGATTTGACGAACGTTATCAGGAAGCTGTGCGCCATAGCCAAATACTTTGAATTTTTCAACAAGAGCACAAGTTACCAGACCAAGTACAAAGACCGGAGCGGTTACAGGTAGCATGCGAATAATGAATTCACCAAATAACCAGCCAGCTTGATCGGCAATAATCAGGTTTTGTGGCTCGCCGACCATTGTCATTACGCCGCCTAGCGCTGTACCTACACCTGCGTGCATCAGCAGAGAGCGTAAGAAAGCACGATAATCTTCAAGGTCTTCGCGGGTGAGTTCTGAAAGCTCATCATCATGCGTATGGTCATGAGAAGAGCCTGACCCTTTTCCAGATGCCACTTTGTGATAAATTGAGTAAAACCCGATTGCGACACTGATAACAACGGCAATTACTGTCAGAGCATCAAGGAAGGCTGACAGGAAAGCGGCGGTAAAACAAAACGCCAAAGAAAGAATAGTTTTAGACTGGATGCCCAGTAAGATCTTGGTAAACATGAACAACAAAAGTTGTTTCATGAAGTAGATACCTGCCACCATAAATACAAGGAGTAGCAGTACTTCGATGTTATTTACGATTTCGTGTTTCACCATGGCGGGACTGGTCATCCCCATTGCAACGGCTTCAATTGCGAGTAATCCACCAGGTTGTAATGGGTAGCATTTTAGCGCCATTGCAAGGGTGAAGATGAACTCAACAACAAGTAGCCAACCGGCTACAAACGGATCAATCAGGAAAAAAACGATAGGGTTGATAATTAGGAAAGCAATGATCGCTAATTTATACCAATCCGGAGCTTTACCAAGGAAGTTCTTGATGAAAGCCTTTCCTATAGACATCGGCATAGTAATACTCTTATGTAGTTATTAATCGAAATTTACAAGAAGGCGTTAGAGTATTTGAGAGGAGGTTCCAAACAAAATTAAACTACAAAAACTTAGAAAACAAACGTCATTTCACGTGGGCGAAGGCCTTTGTTCACTTGCCAAGTCTCTCAGTTTTTAAGCGCTCCTTGCTTCGACCGCAACTCTACTCTTTGATTGGATATAGTCAACAAAAATTACAATTTCAGGGGTTGATTATTCTAGTTTTTTCCAAAAACGCGATCCATGCAAGATAAGTAAAACATGGTTCTATGGTGCCCATGTAGGCGTTACAAGATACAAGCGATTGTAAAAAACAGGGCTCAACGATAGTAGTTGAAACGAATTGGTTAAAAAAGAAAGTTATTCTTGGGCAAAGCCGCATTTGCTTCGGATATAACGTAATAATCACAGCGCTGTATCATAGGGCGCTCTGTCATACCTTGCGGGGTATGAGTATGTGATGGAATCATTAACACTGGTTGTTCAATGATATTTGCTAGCAATGAATGCGAACCGCTGAAGAAACGTCAATATAGAGTCAAAACTCTATATTTTTAATGTTACAGATATAAGTAGTGTAGGTTTACCAATTTCTTTAAGTAGTGGTATGATGAGTTCTATAGTCAAATGAATTAAATAATTGGATAAACCCCATAATGGTGATTAAGGCGAAGAGCCCAGCAGGGTTCGCTGAAAAATATATTATCGAAAGTATCTGGAATGGTCGCTTTCCCCCTGGTTCAATTCTACCGGCAGAGCGTGAGTTATCAGAACTAATTGGGGTGACAAGGACAACGTTGCGCGAAGTGCTGCAACGTCTTGCTCGTGATGGTTGGTTAACGATTCAACATGGTAAACCAACCAAAGTTAACCAGTTTATGGAGACGTCGGGTCTACATATTCTTGATACGTTAATGACATTAGATGCCGATAACGCGACCTCTATCGTAGAGGATTTATTGGCGGCGCGCACAAATATTAGCCCAATATTTATGCGTTATGCATTTAAAGCTAATAAAGAGAACTCGGAAAGAACCATCGAAGGTATTATTGAGTCTTGTGAAAGCTTGTTAAATGCCGAGTCTTGGGACGCATTCGTCGAGACGTCACCGTATGAAGATAAAATTCGTCAACATGTTAAAGACGAAACCGAGAAAGATGAAGAAAAGCGTCAGATCGCATTGATTGCTCGTACTTTTAACTTTTACGACTACATGTTGTTCCAGCGTTTAGCTTTCCATTCTGGTAACCAAATTTACGGGCTTATCTTTAATGGTTTGAAAAAGCTCTATGATCGTGTAGGAACTTATTACTTTTCAAACCCAGAAGCGAGAATGTTGGCGCTTAACTTTTACAAAGACTTACTGGTAATTTGTGAATCGGGTGATCGTGATAGGCTTCCGGTGGTGATTCGTCAGTATGGTTTGGCAAGTGGCCAAGTATGGAATCAGATGAAAACCACACTACCGACGAGTTTTACTGAAGACGACAGTTAATTTTGTGTCAAATGTCGCTATAGCGATATGTAGGTAAAAAAAACCACAGCATTGTGGTTTTTTTTGGAATGAAAAGTTTCAGAATAAAAAAAGCCAGCCGAAAAGGCTGGCTTTTTAATTGCGTAGGTTTACATGACACGCATACCCGGCTGTGCGCCTTCGTGCGGTTCTAGAATCCATAGGTCGCTGCCACCAGGGCCAGCCGCTAGAATCATGCCTTCTGACATACCAAACTTCATTTTACGCGGTTTTAGGTTAGCGACCATCACGGTTAGCTTCCCTTCCAGCTCTTCTGGTTTATACGCCGATTTAATACCAGAGAATACCTGACGAGTTTCGCCGCCAATATCTAATTGGAATTTAAGTAGCTTGTTTGCTTTTGGCACTTCTTCGCAAGAGATGATACGTGCAATTCGCATGTCGACTTTTGCAAAGTCATCGAATTCAATCTCTTCAGCGATTGGCTCTTTATCAAGTTCAGTTTGACTGGCTTGTTCTTTTTCAGCTTCCGCTTTTTCCTTTGCAGCCATTTCAATCGCGGCATCTTCTTTCGAGGCTTCTACCATGGCTTCAACCTTTTTCGGGTCAATGCGGTTGAATAGGGCTTTGAACTTAGTAATGTCATGAGCGGTCAACGGAGTTTCAATGCTCTCCCACGTTAACTCTTCATTTAAGAACGCTTCAGTTCTAGAAGCAAGTTCTGGCATCACTGGCTTCAAGTAGGCGATAAGCACTCGGAAAAGGTTGATACCAACAGAGCAGATATCTTGCAGCTCTTGGTCTTTACCTTCTTCTTTAGCGACTACCCATGGGGCTTTCTCATCGACATATTGGTTAGCTTTGTCAGCAAGAGCGGTGATTTCACGAATCGCGCGACCAAATTCACGAGACTCATAGAATGCTCCGATACGCTCAGCCGCTGCGACAAATTCGTTATAAAGCTCAGGTTCGGCAAAATTGTCAGATAGCTTGCCATCAAAACGCTTAGTGATGAAACCAGCATTACGAGATGCTAGGTTAACAATCTTGTTAACAACGTCAGCGTTAACGCGCTGGGTGAAGTCTTCAAGGTTAAGATCTAAGTCATCAATACGACTGTTTAGTTTCGCTGCGTAGTAGTAACGCAAGCACTCAGGGTCCAAATGGTTAAGGTAAGTACTCGCCTTAACAAAGGTACCTTTTGATTTCGACATCTTTGCGCCATTTACGGTGACATAACCGTGAACAAACACATTATTTGGTTTACGGAAGCCGGAACCTTCAAGCATTGCAGGCCAGAATAGGCTGTGGAAATAAACAATATCTTTACCGATGAAGTGGTAAAGCTCAGTCGTGCTGTCTTTTTTCCAGTACTCATCGAAGTCTAGGTCGTCGCGCTTGTCACAAAGGTTTTTAAATGAACCCATGTAGCCGATAGGGGCATCAAGCCACACGTAGAAGAATTTATCTTTTTCGCCTGGGATTTCAAAACCAAAGTAAGGCGCATCACGAGAGATGTCCCATTGTTGTAAGCCAGACTCAAACCACTCCTGCATTTTGTTAGCAGTTTCGTTTTGTAGAGAGCCAGAACGTGTCCATTCTTTCAACATGCTTTCGAATTGCGGCAGGTCAAAGAAGAAGTGCTCAGAGTCTTTCATTACAGGTGTCGCACCAGATACTGCTGATTTCGGGTTAATCAACTCTGTTGGGCTGTAGGTTTCACCACAGTTGTCACAGTTATCACCGTATTGGTCTTCAGACTTACACTTAGGGCATGTACCTTTAACGAAACGGTCCGGCAGGAACATTTCTTTTTCAGGATCGAACAACTGAGAAATTGTACGGCTAGAAATAAAGCCGTTTTTCTTAAGCTCTAGATAGATATGAGAAGCAAGCTCGCGGTTCTCATCACTGTGCGTGCTGTGATAGTTATCAAAGCTAATATCAAAGCCTGCGAAATCTTTTTGGTGCTCTTCGCTAACCGCTGCGATCATTTCTTCTGGCGAGATCCCCATCTGCTGAGCTTTCAGCATGATTGGTGTGCCGTGAGCGTCATCAGCACAAATGAAGTTAACTACGTTGCCACGTAGACGCTGATAGCGTACCCAGATGTCAGCTTGAATATGTTCAAGCATGTGACCTAGGTGGATTGAGCCATTAGCGTACGGTAGCGCGCAGGTTACCAACAGTTTCCTTGCGGAAAGATTTCTCGGATCGGTTGCCATACTTAATTATCGCTTTCTTATTCAGTGTAAAATATTGGCTAATACTACATGATGCTCGTCGGGACTCCAAGGTATCCCGAGTCAATCCCCTTAACTTTTTTGGGGTTCTGGTTCTGGCAACTCAGTGCTAGTCTTACAGTAATAGCAAATACAAGGAACCCCCTAATGCGCACGTTTGAGTCGAAACAAGAATTTTGTCAATGGCTAGGTGAATTTACTGCGGATAATCTAAAAGTTGGCTGGAGTGAAGTTCCTGATGTAGTGAAGGTTCTGGCAACGGGTGAATTTATTATTACGCTGCCCTTTGCTAACCAAACACTATTAAGTGAATTAGAGGCATGGATCAACAACAAGCAAGAGAGCCAGCAAGTCGCGGCGTTTAATTTCTCTGTTTCTAGCTCAACTAAGCCCCTCGTTACGACAGTGGCGGCAGAAGTAAAGGGAGTGAAGAATATTATTGCGGTGACGTCGGCAAAAGGTGGAGTGGGCAAATCAACGACGGCGGTTAACCTCGCGCTCGCCATTAGCAAGTTAGGCGCAAAAGTGGGGATTTTGGATGCCGATGTATATGGGCCGTCGGTACCACTGATGCTCGGTAAAATGGATGCCCACCCTGAGGTTCGCGATGGTAAGTGGATGCAGCCTGTTGAAGCGCACGGTATTTACACTCAATCGATCGGTTATTTAATCAGTTCTGATGATGCGGCGATTTGGCGTGGTCCTATGGCATCGAAGGCCTTAGCGCAATTATTGAATGAGACAGAATGGCCAGAGTTGGATTACTTGATCCTTGATATGCCACCGGGTACCGGTGATATCCAGTTGACGTTATCACAGCAAATCCCTGTAACGGCAGCACTGATTGTGACCACTCCGCAAGACTTAGCATTAGCCGATGCGATTAAAGGGGTGGCGATGTTTGATAAAGTGTCGGTGCCGGTGCTGGGGGTGATTGAAAATATGAGTTATCACATCTGTAGTCAGTGCGGTTCGAAAGAGCATATTTTTGGCTCTGGTGGCGCAGAATGGATGGCGTCCAAATTTGGTATTAATCTATTAGCTCAGGTGCCGCTGCATATTGATATTCGTGAGTCTGTGGATAATGGTGCGCCAACGGTAGTGGCCAGTCCTCAAGGTGAGCATGCCGCCATTTATCAAACGTTAGCTGAAAGAGTGTGCGCCGACCTTTATTGGAGTGGTAAAGCCAAGCCTGAATCCATTCAATTCACCATGGTAGAGTAAGGCAAAATCGATAGTTCGTGGTGGGGGTGAAAAAAGTAATCGATTGCAAAGTAAAAATTGGTGGCAAAAGGTAATATTGAGCACCAAATAACTGCGTGACCGTCTAGTATCTAAGGGGTGAAATCCCTATAATTACCCGGTTTTGTCCTCACCACCATATATGTACTAGGTGCAAAGAATGTCTGATAATAATCAATGTGTCATCGTCGGTATCGCTGGCGCTTCTGCTTCTGGAAAAAGTCTCATTGCGAGCACTATCTATAACGAACTGCGCGAAAAAGTGGGCGATCACCAAATTGGTGTGATCACGGAAGATTGTTACTACAACGACCAAAGCCATCTGAGTATGGATGAGCGTGTTAAAACCAACTACGATCACCCAAATGCGCTTGATCACGACTTATTGTGTGACCACCTCGAAGCGTTGATTCGCGGTGAAGCGGTTGAAGTACCGGAGTATAGCTATTCTGATCATACTCGTACGAGCACAACGACGGCGTTAACGCCGAAAAAAGTGATCATTCTTGAAGGTATCTTGCTGCTAACGGACCCAAGACTCCGCAAGCTCATGCATGCGACAGTCTTTATGGATACGCCGTTAGATATTTGCTTGTTGCGCCGTGTGACCCGTGATGTTGAAGAACGTGGACGTACTATGGAATCTGTACTGCAGCAATATCAGAAGACAGTTCGTCCAATGTTCATGCAGTTTATTGAACCGTCAAAGCAGTATGCCGATATTATTGTTCCTCGTGGTGGTAAAAACCGTATTGCGATCGACGTACTTAAAGCACATATTGCGAAGTTGCTTAGAGCGTAATTCTTACAGTCAGGCATTTGAATTCTTACGTTACGCTGTTGCAATTTGTTCTATACTGAATGGGTGCACTCGTAACGTTTAAATTGCTTTATTTTTTAATAAATTAGTGGCACTTTATGTGCCACTTTTTGTTTTTTAGCCTTGCAAGGAAGTTGCCAATGAAAAAACTACTCCTTATTCTCGCCATTCCAATTTTAGTGGTAGTCGTCGCTATCACTGCACTGGTTGTGTTTGTTAATCCTAATCAGTTTAAGCCAATGATCACTGAACAAGTTCAAACACAAACCGGGCTTGAATTGGAAATTAACGGTGACATCAGTTGGCAGTTCTTCCCGTCTCTTGGCTTTGAATTGGGCGAGACGAAACTAAAAAACCCGCAAGGCTTTAACAATCCAAATTTATTCAGCGTAACCCAAGTGGGCGTGAGTATTGCCGTGATGCCAATACTCGATAAGACATTAGAGATTGGTTCGATAACACTAGACGGTGCGCAAGTGTATCTAGAGACGCTTGCTGACGGTCGCTCCAATTTAGATGCGATTACCGCGCCAAAAGAGGCGACACCAGAAACCTCAACTCAAGACGTGACAACACCGCCACAAGACGCGACTTCTACATCGGCTGATGGCTGGAAGATTTCTCTTTCTGGTGTGACGGTTTCCAATGCGTTACTCGAAATCTCAGACGCTAAAACGGGAACCTTAACCAAGCTTTATGATGTCGGTCTAACCGTATCTGAGTTCGCCGCAGACCAATGGACGACAGCGCAATTTTCAGTCAAAGGGGCAATGGAAGCAAAAGGGCAAGCCGCAGCTCAGCAGTTTGCTGCCAACGGTACGGCAGACTTTACGCTAAGCCAAGATTTTAGTCGTTACGCGCTAAGAAATATCGAATTTGATGCCACTTTCAATGATGGCGTGAACAAGATTGATAGTGCTCAGTTAAAACTTGATACTTTTGAATTTGATAAAGTGAATAACATTAGTTTTGCGCTTCAAGGTATCGTGGCGGACATGGCGTTGAACGCGTCAGGTAGTACCGCATTTGAAATCGATAAAGCGATGACAATGTTAACCTTGAATGCGTTAACACTGGATGCGGCGGTAGAAGGTGAAGCTTTGCCACAGTCACCAATGAAAATTGGTATGGCATCGAATTTAACGTTTGATTTGAAGAAGCAATTTCTCGACTTTGTCTTGCAAAAGTTGACGGTGAATAACATTGCGTTAGATGGGAAAGCCACGGTTCAGCTTGCTGATATTCCTAAAGTGCGTTTTTCACTGCATAGCCCAAACATTGATCTAGACGAATTTTTAGGTCTGGCTCAGTCACAGGAAGCCGCTAAACAGGAAGACAAAACCGTAGCGGGCAGTGGTAGCGAAAAGCCTGCTAACGCGGTAGAAGTTGAACCGGATCTTAGTGCCTTAAAAGGTTTGGATGTTAAAGGTTCAATTACCATCGATAAATTTAAAGCAGCCAATGCACACATGCAGGCAGTTAAGACGCAATTTTATGTCAACCGTGGTGTGGCAGAATTAACATCATTTAGTTCAAACCTATATCAGGGTTCTATTACTGCCAAAGCGAAGCTTGATGCGAGAAAGTCACCGGCAAGCTATAGCGCAGTGAAGAAAATAAAAGGCGTTAAAGTTCAGCCTTTACTTAAAGACGTAGCGGGTAATGATAAGCTGGAAGGAACCGGTAATATTGATGTCAATATTACTGGTAAAAGCTTAACTCAGACGGGCATTAAGAAGAACCTGAAAGGGACCATCAAGATCAACTTTGAAGATGGCGCGGTAAATGGCATCAACGTCGCTCAAATGATTCGTGATAATTACGCTCGATTTAAGGGGCAATCACCAGACGGTAAGAAGGGTCCGCAGAAAACCGACTTCAGTGCAATGACAGCTACATTGACGTTGAATAAGGGCGTGGTATCGACCAACAACATGAAGGCAGAGTCACCACTGTTACGCATTCATGGCGAAGGTTCGGCGAATTACATTAATGAGACGGTCGACTTTTTAGTGCGTACTTCTGTCGTAGGAACGTTGGAAGGGCAGGGCGGACAAAGTATTACTGAACTGCGTGACGTGACTATCCCGATTAAAGTGACTGGCGCATGGACACAACCGCAGTTTGCGCTGGTTTTTGATGATGTGCTTAAGCAAAAAGCACAAAAAGAAGTGGAACGCGCGACAGAGCGTCTTGGCATCAAAGATGAAAAGACAAAGAAAGCTGTTGATGGTCTTTTGAAGGGGCTATTTAACTAGAGTGATAAGGCTTACCATACACAGTATAGCGTTGAATGGTTATTAAAAAGCGGTGTCCTTGGACACCGCTTTTTGCTTTTGACAAGTGCTAGATTAACCACTCGCTAACTAGCTAAGCATTTAGAGCGAGAAGAATATCCCAGCTAAACAGGCACTCATTAAGTTTGCAAGGGTACCGGCTAATACTGCTTTAAAACCTAAACTTGCCACATCAGAGCGACGCTCTGGCGACATGACACCAATAGAACCTAACTGAATGGCAATCGAGCCAATATTTGCGAAGCCGCAGAGTGCAAAAGTAATAATAATTTGGCTGTGTTCAGACAGTGTTGCTTGGTACTTAATAAAGTCGATGAACGCGACAAACTCATTCATGACAACTTTTTGACCAATGAATGAGCCAGCTAGCATCATCTCACTTTGGTCGACGCCAATCAGCCACGCAATGGGGGCAAACACGTACCCAAACAGCAGTTGCAAAGTAATGCCGTCGGCACCAAATAGCTCTGCGATCGATTCAATAGCGGCATTCGCCATTGCGACCACGCTGACAAATGCCACCAGCATTGTACCCACGGCAACGGCGACCTTAACGCCATTCATTGCACCTGACGCTAGAGCATCAATGACGTTACTTTGATCGCCAGTGTCTAAATCGATTGATTGATGGTCCGCTGGGGTGTGTTGTTCAGGAACAATGAGCTTCGCCATCATAAGAGAACCAGGTGCAGCCATAAAGCTGGCGGCAATCAGATATCGCAGTTCCACGCCTAGTCCGGCATAACCGCCTAATACACTGCCAGCAACCGACGCCATGCCACCCGCCATCACCGCGAATAGTTCTGAGCGAGTCATCGTCGCAAGAAATGGACGGATAAGTAACGGTGACTCACCTTGAGATAGGAAGATGTTACCTGTTGCGACCAGAGATTCGGCTTTGCTGGTACCCAAGAAGCGTTGGATAAGGCCCCCTAAAACACGAATCACGATTTGCATAATACCAAGGTAATACAGAGCGGAGATAAGGGCGCTGATCACAATGATAATTGGCAGAACGCGAACGGCAAAGATAAACCCTTCAGTGGCGAGATCACCAAATAAAAATTGGATACCCACGTCAGAGAAACTCAGGACTTTTGCTACGCCATTGCTCATCGCACCAAGGATGTGTTGACCAAAAGGGATGTACAAGACAAAAGCGGCAAACAGAACTTGCAGTAATAGTGCGCGTAGCACGGTATTCCAGTTAATTGCTTTTCGGTTCTCTGAGAAGATAAAGCCAATAGCGATAAGGGAAACGATGCCAAACAACCCGAAAAGGATAGCGGTCATAGTGGGTATACCTCACGAGCTGTGAGTGCAAACAATATTGGTGAAGAAGACCAAGATGTTAGCGTCGAGGGTTGCGGGAACCAATCTTGACGATAGGAAAAGAAATATTTGACCATTTTTATACCTTTACAAGCTTTTAAAATTGCAGCTGGTCCAATTCCTTGGGGTCGTTCACAGTTCCTTGGTGACGGCTTGTATTGGTGTATAACTGACGCGAGTGCGCAGCAAACGGTGGGGCAGTATATAGAAAAAAATGAGACTTGCATCTCATTTTTGTGATGGGGAAGGCTGTTTGGCTAATTAATCACCAATCGACGCCTTTTAGTGCTTTAACGCCGGATTCAAAAGCGTGTTTGACATTCTTAACTTCAGAAACCGTATCAGCAAGTTCGATGAGAGTGCGGTGAGCGCCACGGCCCGTGATGATGACTGATTGCATCTTAGGGCGAGCGGTTAGCGCTTCAACCACTTCATCTAAGTCAATGTAACCATAGCTGATCATGTAAGTCAGTTCGTCAAATAACACCACATCAATAGTGTCGTCTTTGAGCATACGTTTGCACTCTTGCCACACCAACTGTGCAGCAATCGTATCTGCTTCTTTATTTTGTGTTTCCCAGGTAAAGCCTGTCGCCATGACTTGAAACTCAACACCGAGTTTTTCTAGAAGGTTTCTCTCGCCGTTTGCCCATGTGCCTTTGATGAACTGCGCCACCGCAGCTTTTTTATCGTGACCTACTGCTCGAGCTACAGTGCCAAAGCCTGAGGTTGATTTGCCTTTACCATTGCCAGTAATGATAAGTAGTAGCCCTTTTTCTTCTTGGGCATTGGCAATTTTCTCATCAACATTTTCTTTAACTTTTTGTTGACGAGCTTTGTGTTTTAACTGTTTCTGTTCATCTGACAGTGACATGATTGATTCCCTTTATTAAGCGGCAGCTAACGTTTATTCCATGATAAAGGAATATGAAAAGAAAAAAACAAGAGAATAAATAGGGATATCGGCGCACGGTTAGGCTGGAATCACTTAAAAACTAATACCCACTGCAAAGTGGGTATTAGTTAAATTGAGCTCGTTGGCGTTTTTCATTGTTCTTGTTGCTTGCGGTTATATTCTTTAAGAATCCCGACGAAGTCTTCAAACCCGACAAAGCCCGTCGTCGCAATGGTGTCCGCGACAAAACGAATAGATGAGTTTTCTGTGTCTATGAACTCAAAATTGAGTTCTTGCTCAAAGGCTCGAGCATCGGCTTTATCTCTAAATAAAGGATAAGATAGCGTTGCGTTGGAAGAGGTTAATTCAAACGTTAACACGATCAAATTTGAACGATACTTTTCTTTCATCGTGTTGTAAGGGATCGGCTGCTCTAGTGTTAAAAGCAGTTGGTTTTCTGCTTGGTTTAAAATCAACTGATTATTGTCATTGAAAAACCCGTTTTCGACTGCTTCACCGTTGACGACGTGGACCACAATACCGCGCCCAAGTTCAAGAAGGTGTGTGGTTTCTTGTGCGTGTAAATTAAAGCACGTAAACAACAGAAGTAGGCTGCTAATTATTTTTTTCATTGTTACCTCATTAATAGGGAGGAAGACCTCCCTAAATATTCAGTGGTTAAAATACGTATTCGACACCAACCGATACTTCGTCGTACGAGTCTGACTTCCAACGACGATAAGATAAGTCCTGTGAGCCAGATACTGGCAGTTTGTTGTCACCCATTCTTACGTCTTTTGCTCGAAAATATAGGACGGCAGTTGGGTCAACGTAATACATAGTCTGGAAAGAAATTACATCGTCATCCGTTCCTGATAATGTCTGACCGTTGACGCTGAGTTCCTCATTTTTCGCGTAGCCAAGTTTGAACTGCCAATCTGAAATATCATACATAAATGCGGTTGAGAAGGCATTTTGCTTTTCTTTTCGCCCCGTATCGAGACCAGATGTAACCAACGCATCTTGCCAACGGTATTGGGTAAAGAATGAAATACCGTTGTCGAACCAGCCTTGTAAACTTGCAAGGTAGGTATTGTTGTCCCAAATACGACTATCAGAGGTCTTCGCGGGCGTGCTTCCCGGTTTTTCATAATTGACGGTTTCTTTGGTGTTGCGGTTAATTTCGTACGCACCAGAAATTAAGAAAGGCCCCGCTTTGTAGTGCGCTGCACTACCTTGCCACCACCCTTGGTCCGCGCCAGTCGCCGCTGCTTTTGTTCGGCCATAGCCCACGTCAACAGATGCGCCACGCCATTCAGGTGAGTCCCATCGGATGCTATTGGATGAGCGATCTTGAAATTTGGCGCCGCCAATCATACCACCCCAGTCCCAAACATCGCCCATTCCAGGGTTAGCACCCGGCCAATCGACAAGTTCATACATAGGCGTGAGTACGCGCCCTAAACGAATTTGCCCAAATGAGTCCCAGTCTTCAAAACCTACAAACGTGTCTCGCTCACCCAATCCGCCGCTAGCTTCATGATTTTTATAAGAAGGGTCGACGTAACCCGACTCGATTTGCCAGATAAATAGTGGCTTAAATTTAGCGAATTGTTTACTGCCACGAAAGCCGATACGACTTTCATTGTTGGTTTGAAACCCAGTTAAGTTGGGGGAGTTCGCGTACTCCCGAAAGTGAGCTTGTAGGGCGATCTTACCGTACACCTCATATTTCATGCCTGCTTTAATAGCTTCAATATCGATGTTATCGGATGCGACTGCGCCTACTGAAACACAGGTCAGCATTGTTACTGCTAGCTTTTTCATTGTTGATTATCTTTTTTATAAGTTGTTGCCCAAAGTCATCTTTGGGCAACATTGATGGATAGGTGTTGAAATATTAGAGTTTTAGAATGGTGATTCTGCTGCTTCGCTGACCTTGGCGATCGATACTGCGTAGCCACACATCAGTATGAATAGTTGGTAGTGTATCGCTATCGTAATTCAGCCAATCTTGTCCTTGGTTTAGCGAGTACTGAAGTTGGATTCCAGGGAAAGCGCTGTTCATCTCTAATTTGCCGTTGTTTAGGATTGCTCCTGGAACCGGAAGGCGATATTGAATACCGACTTTTGCGAGCTTAGCTAACTCTCGTTGACCTAAGATGTTTGCAAAACGATTGAAGTCAGCAGCAAGAGCCTCTTTATTAACCCACTGTGTGTCTTGGGAGTATGTTCTACCGACGGTATACGGGGTTTCCCAGCTGCCTTTGTGCCACGCACGCTCAGCTGCTGCCAAAACGCGAGGGAAAACCATATATTCGTATTGGTCATCCGTTCTTACGGTCTCAGACCATAATTGAGCTGACATGCCATAGAACGCGGGCGCCTCGATTGTGCCTTTGCCTTCAAACCCATTGCCATCTCTATCAAGTGATGTCTCTGCATTTTGAGGTAGGTTTTCCGGCGCAAAAGAGAACATCTTACGAGTGTTGGTTGAGCGCGTTGCCCAGTAGTAGCCACGCTCTTTTGGATCGAATTCGTAAGGGAAATCCATATATAGGTAGTCAGGGTTAGAGATAATAACTTGGTAGCCTTTCTTAGCCCATTCGTACGCAGAGGCGGTGCCGCCCCAATACAAGGTATCCCAGAAATTTACTCGTGTTGTTTCTGTTGCAAAATCGCCTGAATCTGTTGCTGTTTTCAAGCCATCTTGCCACGCTTGAAATTGCCCTACACCTTTATTTTTGGCAATTTTCGCTACGTTTTTAGCAAAATAACTAGGTAGCTCTTTAACTGATGTCAGAGCGGTATCGGCTAACAATTGTTGGCATTTTGGTGATTTTTCAAATGGGTGATGTTCATTACTAAGGTCGATCTCACCTTGACCTGCCACCTTTTGAGCGGCCTGACGGTCTTGGTGTCCACCGAGTAATTTGATGTTTTTCGCTTCATCACCACCGAAATGCCAAGTAGTTAATGGTACGCCAGCTTCACTGTGCATGGCTTGCACTTCAGATACCACTTTTGTGACGAAATGATGCGACGATTCTAAGCAGGGGTTAATAAAGCTTTTTCGATCATAGAACTGTACCGTTGTGACGTTTGAGTCATCTTTTGGATCGATGAGGCGGTATTCTTCCGCAAGCTCTAACTTTCCTTGTGCTTTGAAGTCATTGTAACGAGCCTCCATGGCGACAACCGCAGCTCGAGCGTGAGCTGGCATATCGATTTCGGGTATGATTTCAATATGACGAGCGGCAGCGTAGCGAAGGATTTCAATATAATCCGCGCGGCTAAAGTGACCCGATCCCATATTGTTGCTGTCCGGTCCTGAGCCGAGCTGTGGCAATAGGCATTCGGTTTCGGTTTTATCGAAGCAGCGTTTAGCACCAATATCGGTTAACTCCGGCAACCCAGGGATCTCTAAACGCCATCCTTCATCGTCAGTAAGATGTAAATGAAGTTTATTGAGTTTATAGGCGCTCATTTGGTCGAGCGTTTTGATAATAGCCTGCTTAGAGTGGAAATTACGGGCAACATCGACCATCACACCACGGTATTGATAACGGGGTGCATCGCTTATTTCTAAGTAAGGGATTTGGCTTGGGTCATCAAGATCGATCAGGGAAAATAGAGACTGCATAGCATAATACAAACCGGCGTCGTCATAGCCAAATACGTGAATACCATTTTCATTAATAGTCAGTTTATAGCCACCGCTTACTTGAATTTCTTTAGCAAGCGCCGTTTTATCCACTTCACCATATACACCAATGCTACCCGATTTTGATAGACCGAGTGCTTGAGCTCTTGACTCAATCGCGCTCAATGTTGCTTGGTCTATTGGTAGTGACGTGAAATCAATACCAGCTCGTATATCAAGGCTTCCATTGCCTTCAATAAGTTGGTGAGGGGTCGGGATAATTTGTTGATTAACTGGCGTTAAAGATAAGTCAGCATTGTGTTGGTAACGAACTTCTGGCGTGACAAGTGTATTGTTGTCCGTCGATACACGTTTTAGTTTTTTCGCTTCAATCGGGGCAACAAATTGGCTCAAATCTTCCGTGTCCATTTGAGTGAGAACTTTAGGCGTTGCATTGTCAGCGCTAACAAACGCACGAGGCATGAAATCAGATTCAAATAGCTGCCAGTATTCACCGATAACAGGAATATCTAAACTCTCACCAGATTCGATGCCTTTGAATGAAGAGGTAGGTTTGATTTCGTAGAGATCGCCTGTAATACGTTGTATTGAGAACTGATCTGTATCCAGCTTTAAGATAATACGAACACTATGAATATAGAGTGACCAGTCTTTGGATTTAATGGCAGTACCGCCGTTGGTTAGGGTCATCGTACTTTGATTACAAAGCGCCCAATCCGCACCAAGTTCCTGGCAAGGTAATCCATTACTGTCGGTCAAGTTGCTATCGACTTGATATTGAATCGATAGGTTTTCCGATAGGGTATCGACAAGAGGCTGAGCGGCAAGGTGGCTCTGTGCTGAACTAGCAAAGCTAATGCTCATTAGAGCGATGGTAATCATACTGCGACGAGGCATGCTATCTCCAAGTTGGGGAATTAAGACGGCGCAAAAGTAACGGCTCATGGAACAGATTTAAATTGACTATTAATTTTGTGTGACATCAATCGTTGTTACAAAGTAAAAAAAATCACAAAACCTTTAATAACAATGATTTATTTGTTTGTGTCGTAAAAGTCACGCTAGATTTTCGTAAGTTTGGCGTAGTTCTCTGGGGTGGTTTTAGGTTTGCTTAGGTTAGGGTGGGGCGCATTGAGAGGGTTTGGTAAGTTCTGATTTCTATGAGTAAAATAAATGTGATGTAGGTCGTAAAGCTGCGCGACGTTAAATTTTAAATTAGTGCTATTTTAACGATATTAACGAAAGAATTTTGTTCATAGAGTAAGCAGGATTTCCGGAGTAACCTATGGGTGCACTTTAAAATAAAGAGGAATGCTATGAAACCATCAATTCTAGTTGTATGCATGGGCAACATTTGTCGTTCTCCAACGGGGGAAGCGGTACTGAAAGCTTGTGCTAAAAGGCGAGGTATAGCGGTGGAAGTGGACTCTGCTGGTACGATTGGATTTCATGAAGGCGCAGCGCCTGATGCGAGAGCAAAGGTGGCGGCTGAGGCTCGAGGTTATAGTTTCGCTGGTATGTCAGCGAGACAGGTCACCGATGAGGATTTTTATCATTTTGATATGATTTTAGCCGCTGATAAAGATAACCTCGTTGACTTAAAACTAAGATGTCCGAAGCACCTTCAAAGTAAGTTATCGCTTTTCTTGAGCCATGGCCGCGCTAGTGAGGCAGAGATACCTGATCCCTATTATGGTGGAGAGCAGGGCTTTGAGCGGGTGTTAGATTTAATCGAAGAGGCGGTGGAGCGGGTATTGGATAAACTTGAAAAATCGCCACAGAGTGAATAAAGGTGCTGCTCACTTTAGCTCGCGCATAGCTTACTAGCGTGGTGAACAGCAACTCGATGTGTACTTGTTTGTGGTAGCGTGCTTGCTTGTAATTGTGCGTTGACTACTTACTCATTTCACCACGCAGAACTTCCGACATTTGCGTTTTGATCTGCTCATAAGACAGGTTTTGGCTTAATAAGTAATGCAGTTTGGCAAGTGCGGCCTCTGGCGTCATATCGTATCCGCTGATCACTCCAGAATCTGCTAGCGCACACCCTGTTGCGTAGCCGCCCATATTCACTTTACCTGCCAAGCATTGCGTTAAGTTGACGACAATGACGCCGCGTTCTGATGCTTCTTTTAAGTGTGCTAAAAGCGTCGGGTTTTGCGGCGCGTTACCCACACCAAACGTCAACAAGATCATGGCGTTTACTGGCTGGAGTAGCGTGTTTCGAATCACTTCATGTGAAATGCCAGGGTACATAGTGATCACACCGATAGGTTGGGGTGTGATGTCATGAACGCGGAACTCTCCGTCTGCAGGCTTATTGATTTCCACGCCATTACTTAGCTGAATATTGATCCCAGCTTCAAGTAAAGAAGGCAAGTTAGGCGAAGTAAACGCATTAAAACCGTCAGCGTGTGATTTAGTGCTACGGTTACCACGCATTAGCTGGTTGTTGAAGAATAGCGTCACTTCATTAATTGGGTAGTTGGCAGCAATATGCAGTGCATTCAGTAAGTTGGCTTGACCATCTGAACGAAGCTCTGCTAGAGGGATCTGTGAGCCGGTAACGATGACTGGCTTACCAAGGTTTTCTAGCATAAATGACAGCGCTGACGCGGTATACGCCATGGTATCGGTGCCGTGCAGAATAACAAAGCCATCATACTTGTCGTAATTGTCACGAATGTCGTCAGCAATCTGCTGCCAATCCGCTGGTGTCATGTCTGAAGAGTCAATCAAAGGATCGTATTCATGGATGGTAAATTCAGGCATTTCTGAACGGTGAAATTCGGGCATGCTGGCTAATTGCTTTTCCATGAAGCCTGCGACTGGGATGTAACCATGGCTGGATTTTTTCATTCCGATGGTTCCGCCAGTATAGGCAATGTAGATGTGCTTTCTTGTCATGACAGACATTACTTTTATGATTTGGACAGGTAGCGCGATTATAGCGGAAACAAACAAAAGAGCCACCGAAATGGCGGCTCTTTACAGCTTAATTGAGTGGTTAAATCTACTTATTTAGTTCTATTCAACATTACAAGTTAAGCATAATACATAATGACCTTTCGGATCATTGAAGCTTTCCACTAGCGAGGCTTGTTGCTGAATTTGCGCAGCGGCTGGCTGCAGGCTAGCCGGGATCCAACTTGAGACATCGTAGCCAAGTGATACTTTCACTTGCTGCATCATTTCTTGCATAAATTGTTGAGCAGGACTAAGTGGCTCTTCAACCCAATACACATCATAAGTTTCGAGATTACCCAGCTCGGCAGCGACCGCAACCGCATCGTCAAAATCACCAATTTGGTCGATAAGACCACGGTCTAATGCGTCTTGCCCTGTCCAAACTCGACCTTGAGCAATGTTATCTACGCCGTCGACAGTCATGTCACGGTTATCGGCAACTAAAGTGATGAAGCGTTTATAACCATTCTCTATGCCCATTTGGAACGCCGCTGAAGCGCCTTCGGTGAGCCCCGTGGTCACACCAACACCAGAAAATGGCGATGTCCCCACGCCATCGGTATTGATTCCGATGTTATTGAGTCCTTTTTCAAAGGTAGTAATGACACTAAAGATACCAATAGAGCCTGTGATCGTTGTTGGTTGTGCAATGATTTTGTCGGCACTCATTGAAATCCAGTAGCCACCAGAAGCGGCTAGGCTAGACATAGAGACAACGACGGGTTTGCCAGCCTGCTGTAGGGCTTCGACTTCGTTACGAATGACTTCTGAAGCAAAGGCGCTGCCACCAGGGCTGTCCACTCGTAATACCACTGACTTCACTGTGTCGTCTTCTCTTGCTTGTTTAAGCAAGCTAGCAACGGTATCACCGCCAACGGTTCCTCTAGGCTGTTCACCATCCATAATGGTTCCGCTCGCAACGACAACAGCTACGCTGTCTTGTGGCGCTTGAACATCAAACGGAATCGTCATTTGGTAGTCATAGTAGCCAATGGCATTAAAGCTGCCATCACCATCACTACCGAAGGCATCGATCATGGCCTGGTTAACTTGTTGCTTAGTGGCAAGTTCATCTACGAGACCAAGTTTTTTGGAAAGTGCTGCCAAATCACCATCGACCGACTTTAACTCAGCTAGGAAGGCATCCATTGTGGGCGTTAATACATTTGGAGCAAGTTCTCGGTTGGTCGCGACGTCGTCGACATACGCGTCCCAAAGCTGAGAAACCCAACGAGTGGCTGACTCTTTTGCAGCGGGAGACATGTCGTCACGTAAAAAAGGTTCTACGGCTGATTTGTAGGTTCCTACACGGAAAACATGTGTGGTGACATCAAGTTTTTCGAGTAAGGTTTTATAGTACATGGAGTAAGCGCTATAACCTTTGATAAGAACCGCACCATCGGGGGCGAGGTAAACTTTATCGGCATAGCTGGCTAGGTAATACTGGCTCTGATTGTAAAACGATCCGTAGGCGAGTACGGGCTTGCCTGTCGCTTTAAACTCGTTAATGGCTTTAGCGATGTAGCGCAATTTAGTTAGGCTAGTTTCAGGCATGTCGCGCAAAGAGAGAACCAGTCCAGTGACATGATCATCGGTTGAGGCATGTCGAATAGTATCGACAATATCAAATAACACGTTCTCTTTCGGCATGTCTTTGCCAAACAAGGAGCCAGTTACGGAGTCCATTGGATTGACGTAACTGCTTTGCTCGACGATAGGGCCAGCAATGTTAAGTACTAACGCAGACTCTTTTTTTACGGCTGGTGTACTGGAATCAACTTGCGTAAAGCCGAAGTACAGCATTGCAATGACGGCAAAGAAGATCAGGTTCACAATCGCTAATCTGGTAAAGTTAATGACTTTCCAGATCCCCTTGAAGACTAAACCAATAAAGCGCACTATTTTTTTCATCATCTCTCCACATCACACGAGGTGAGTGCCTGTATCCCTAAATAACAGCCTATAGTCTAATGTTACGACCGTGAATAAGCTGTATGAATATTGTAATTGTACGTGAAAGTGACGACTTTGACTCAATCAAAAGGCATCACCATAAAAATTAGAGACTTATCATCATCGATGAAGTTCAAATAATCAAAAATTATTTTGCGCAATGTTGTAAAAATGTAAACGGTAGTTTGATTTATTAACGTCAGTGTAATAATCTGGTCAGACCACAACTATAAAAGCAAAGTGAAGTCTGCCATGTACCCAAATCTATTAAAACCGCTCGACTTAGGATTCACTCAACTGCGAAATCGCGTCTTGATGGGCTCAATGCACACTGGTCTCGAAGAGCATAAAGAAGGTTTGCAAAAACTCGCCGCGTTCTATGAAGAACGAGCCAAAGGTGGGGTTGGATTGATAGTCACGGGCGGATTTTCTCCGAATTTACGAGGTCGTCTTGCGCCATTTGCCGCGGAATTTAGTAAGCCTAAGCATGCAAAAGCTCACAAAGTCGTGACAGAAGCGGTACATAAACATGGCGGCAAGATTGCGTTGCAAATTCTGCATGCAGGTCGCTATGGGTACCATCCTTTTACACAAAGTGCCTCGAAGATAAAATCACCAATTTCTCCTTTTACACCAAGTGAAATCACTAGTCGTCAAATTTGGAAAACCATCAATGCTTACGCAAATAGCGCTGCTTTAGCGCAAAGTGCCGGCTACGATGGTGTGGAAATTATGGGCTCTGAAGGCTATTTCATTAACCAGTTCATCTGCAAACGTACTAACGTGCGCTATGACGAATGGGGGGGCAGCTATGAAAATCGTATCCGCTTAGCAGTAGAAGTGGTTAAGGCTGTGCGAGCTGCCGTGGGTGAAGAGTTTATTATCATTTTCCGCTTGTCGATGCTCGATTTGGTTGAGCAAGGCAGTACATTTGATGAAGTTATTCAGCTTGGGAAAGCGCTTGAAGAAGCCGGCGTTACCATTATCAATAGTGGTATTGGTTGGCATGAAGCAAAAGTACCTACTATTGCCACTCAGGTTCCAAGAGCCGCGTTTACTTGGGTGACAGAGAAAGTACGTCCTCACTTAAAAGTGCCTGTCATCACGACAAACCGAATTAATACGCCAGAAGAAGCAGAACGCGTGTTAGCTGCAGGGCATGCTGATATGGTATCGATGGCCAGACCGTTTTTGGCGGATCCTAATTTTGTTAAAAAGGCTGAGCAGAACCAATCGCAGCTAATCAATACCTGTATTGGTTGTAACCAAGCCTGTTTGGATAATGCCTTTAAAGGCAAACGCGCGACGTGTTTGGTTAACCCACAAGCGTGTTACGAAACCGAATTGGTGATTGGCCATGCGGCTACATCGAAAAATATTGCCGTTGTAGGAGCGGGGCCGGCTGGTCTTGCTTGCGCCACGATGCTAGCTGAGAAAGGTCATTCAGTGGACTTATTCGAAAAGAGTGATCGTATTGGCGGACAGTTCCGCTTAGCGATGCAGATCCCGGGCAAAGAAGAGTTCCGTGAAACCATTCGTTATTTTGCCAACCGAATTGATGAAACCGGTGTGAAGTTGCACTTAGAAACGGAAGCCAACGCTGATTTACTTAAAGAGTACGATGAAGTTGTCATGGCGTCCGGGGTGAAACCGAGAATGCCGAAACTGGAAGGCATTGATCATCCAGAAAAAGTCATTGATTACCAAACGCTGATTCGTGACAAAGTCTATGCAGGTGAAAATGTGGCCATTATGGGCGCTGGTGGTATTGGTGTTGATGTCGCCTCGATGCTGACGGAGCCTGTTGGCCATACACTGGATGACTGGTTGCATGAATGGGGCGTCGATACACAAGTGGAACATCCCGGCGGTTTATATCCTTTCCCTGATACAGTGTCTGATACCAATGTATGGGTTATGCAACGTAAAGCGGGTCGTGTTGGTAAAGGACCTGGAAAAACCACGGGTTGGATTCATAAGAAAACGCTAGAGAAGCGTGGTGTTAATCTCCTAGCCGGTGTTTCTTATGAAAAAATTGATGATGATGGTTTACACATCACCGTCAAAGGCGAACACAAGTTGATCCCAGCAGATAAAGTGATCGTATGTGCGGGTCAAGAATCGGTTAAACCCTTTGAAGAGCAGTGGCCGGATTTTGGCGATAAGCTTCATGTGATTGGTGGTGCCGATTATGCTGGCGAGTTAGATGCGGTACGAGCCATTCGTCAAGGGGTGGAATTAGCGGCGAAACTGTAACATCTAAGTATTTGATAATCGTTATCAATGGTGATGTTAACTCGTTGACTATTTGTTATTATTAATTAATACGAGATGAATAACGTTAACATCAAGGATGGTTTATGGACGCTTTAGAATTGCTGCTAAACCGACGCTCGATTGCTCGGCTCAATGATCCGGCTCCAGAAGGGGCTGCATTAGAGAACATCATCAAAGCGGGGCTTCGAGCACCAGATCATGGTGGATTAACGCCTTGGCGCTTTGTTCTCGCACAAGGAGAAAGCCGGGCTAAACTGGCAAAAATTTTAGAGGAAGCGGCGGTCAACGCAGGTCGTGAAGACGTAGTGATTGAGAAGGCAAAAAAAGCGCCTTTTCGTGCTCCGCTCGTCATTACTGTGATCGCCAACGTAACCGAACATGAGAAAGTCCCCGCGTTTGAACAGCATCTCTCCGCCGGCTGTGCGGTGCAAGCCATGCAGATGGCGGCTGTGGCGCAGGGGTTCCAGGCATTTTGGCGTTCGGGAAAATGGATGTTTGATGATCATGTTCGTCAGGCGTTCAATGTCAAAGGGCAGGACCAGATTGTTGGGTTTCTTTATGTCGGCACACCCGGTTGCACCCCAATGAAAGTTCCAGAACGTGATCTTTCTAAGTTCGTTGAATTTCTTTAACTGTCTATTTATACAGTTTTTCTTGATTAATAAAGGTAAGCTTGGTTAAGCTTACCTTTTCTTTTATCAGTATATTTCTTATGACACGTCTATTTATTGCAGAGAAACCCAGTTTAGGTCGCGCAATTGCGGCGGCTTTGCCTAATCCTCAGAAAAAGGGAGAGGGCTTTATTCAGTGTGGTAATGGTGATGTGGTGACTTGGTGTATCGGACATCTACTCGAGCAAGTTGAGCCTGATGCTTACGATGACCGATATAAGAAATGGAATATGCTCGACCTTCCTATTATTCCAGAGCAGTGGCAATTACGGCCAAGAAAGTCAGCAGCCAAACAGCTCGCCGTCGTTAAAAAACTGGTCAAGCAAGCTGACTCATTAGTTAATGCAGGCGACCCAGATAGAGAAGGGCAATTGCTTGTTGATGAAGTCATAGATTATTGCAAAGTCAGCAAAGCGAAAAAAGACGGTGCGCAGAGACTATTGATCAGTGATTTAAACTTACCTGCGGTTAAGAAAGCTATTGGTGCCATGCGCATGAATAAGGAGTTTGTGCCGTTGTCAGTGTCGGCGTTGGCGCGTTCAAGAGCAGACTGGCTGTATGGGATGAATATGTCCCGAGCGTATACTTTACTTGGGCAAAAAGCAGGCTATCAGGGGGTTTTGTCTGTTGGGCGAGTGCAAACGCCAGTATTGGGTCTGGTGGTTCGTCGTGATGACGAGATTGCCAATTTTATCCCTAAGGACTACTTTACTCTGCATGCATTAATCCCATTTCAAGATAGCCAAGATTCGTTTGATATTCGCGCTCGCTGGAAACCGAGTGAAGCGTGTAAGCCATGGCAAGATGATGAAGGGCGGGTACTGAATCGGAAATTGGTCGAAAATGTCGCTAATCGAATCCAAGGCCAGCCAGCAAAAGTGGTGAAGTCTGAACATAAATCGACTAAGCAAAATGCACCTTTACCGTATTCTTTATCGGCATTACAAATTGACGCTGCAAAACGCTATAACATGAGCGCTCAGCAGGTGCTGGATGTCTGTCAGGCATTGTATGAAAAACATAAGTTGATTACCTATCCACGCTCTGACTGCCGTTACTTACCTAACGATCACTTCTACCAAGCTAACGATGTATTAGCCGCGATTAAAAATAACAGCAAAGCTTATGCTGCCAGTGTTGATAGCGCGGACAGTAGTCGAAAATCAAAAGCTTGGAATAACAGCAAAGTGGATGCGCACCATGCCATTATCCCGACCCCTAAAAAAACCAGTAGCGTACTTTCGAGCTATGAAGAGAATGTTTATGGCTTGATTGCGCGCCAATATGTGATGCAGTTTTATCCGCCTGCGGTTTACGCTGAAGCGATGCTTGAATTTGATATTCAAGGTGGGCATTTTGTTTCTAAAGGAAAGCGACTTCAAGAGCCGGGATGGCGAGTGTTACTTGGCAAGCAATCGGATGACAAAGAGGAGGGTGTCGATGCGGTGCCACCTTTACCCGTGGGTACAGAATTGATTTGTCGAGAAGGCCAAATCTTAGAGAAAAAAACGGAGCCACCGAGACACTTTACGGAAGCGACGTTACTGCAAGCGATGACAGGGATAGGACGTTTTGTTGTTGATCCTTCTTTAAAGAAGATTCTTAAAGAGACCGATGGTATCGGTACAGAAGCGACGCGAGCGGGTATATTAGATACGTTATTCAAAAGGCAGTTACTCAAACGCGAGGGTAAGTCGGTACTTGGATCGCCTGCGGGTCGAGGGTTGGTGTACGCACTACCGGATGAGTCGACTTATCCCGATATGACCGCACATTGGGAACACCAGCTCCAAGGCATGGCAGAAAAAACGCATTCCTATTCCCCGTTTATGTCAGGTTTGACTGAAAAAATGGATCAGTTAATGCAACGAGTGAAAGAAGGGCCTGTGCCTGAGTCACTAAGAAACTTACCTAAGGTTGAAAGACCCGCTTATAAGAAGCGTCGAAAGCCGACGACGAGAAAAAAAGCGAAGTAATGGCGTGCTTCGCTTAGTCCCGTTGTCAATTGAAACGTTACATGACGTTGTTTGAAGGGCTAGATGAAGACTACCAAGGCAGTGCTTTGCCATCAAAATTGAGAAATCGCCCAGAGTCTTCGGTTTGAGCGGATTGAATAACAGAAAACAACCCTTGAGCTGACGTTTGCGTCGAAATCAGCGCATTAGGCCCACCCATTGCGGTTTGTACCCAACCGGGGTGCAATGCCAATACCGTAAAGCCCTGGCTGGCTAAGTCGTTACTAAGGCTCTTTACTACTGAATTGAGTGCTGCTTTTGATGAGCGATAGATATAGCCACCGCCTGACGTATTTTCCGTCATGCTGCCCACCTTGGATGATAAACAAATGATTTTTTTAACCGAAGAGGCTTGCAGCTTGGGGTAGAGCATCTCGACGAGCTTAAGAGGCGCGATAGTGTTGACTTCAAGAACGCGACGCCATTCCTCGGGGTCAGTATGCCCAAGTCCACCCTTGTTGGTCGTGTCTTTTTTAGGACCATAATAGCCTGCGTTGTTGATGACGATATCTATCGTCGGGAGCCCCTTTGCAAAGGTTGCAACGTCGTCGTATTGAGTGACATCTAACCGATACAGTTGCAAGCTTTGATGATCTTGCTCAAGGGTTATTAGCTCTTGTGATGTTGATACGGAACGGTAGGTGGCGTGTACTTGGTAGCCTTGTGCGAGAAATTGTTTGGCAAGGGCCAAGCCTATTCCTCTATTTGCACCTGTAATGAGTACGGTTTTCATCTGCTTCTCCTAGCGTTAAGATATGACTATCACTTTGTAGTTAACTAACGATGCCGGACATGCCAGTTCCCTTAATTTATCATCATATCTATTCTGACTTACCACTGCCAGAAGGGCATCGATATCCAATTAATAAATATCGTTTGTTATATCAGGCGATTGAATCTCGATATTTACAGACAGAACTACCGCCCTTTGAGCTATTCGAGCCCACTGCGCTTAATGCGACTCAGCTAATCCAAGTACATTGTCCTGATTACGTTGACACGTTACTACAAGGTACGCTTCCTGCGGCAAAAATGCGTCGTATTGGCTTTCCGTGGAGTCAGGCTCTGATTGAACGTACCTTAACGTCTGCTGGTGGAACATGCCTAGCGGTTGAAAAAGCGTTGGGGCACGGTGTCGCGATTCATCTTAGTGGCGGATATCATCATGCACACTATGATTATGGTAGCGGCTTTTGCTTAGTTAACGACTTAGCATTGGCAGCGCAGCATGCTTTATCTGCTGGAGTAGAAAAAGTACTGATTATTGATAGTGATGTTCATCAAGGAGACGGAACCGCGACACTGATGGCCGATAACTCTCAGGTGGTGACATTGTCTTTTCATTGCGAGAAAAATTTCCCAGCACGTAAACCAGCCTCAGATTTAGATGTTCCCTTGGTAAAGGGTCTTGGTGATCAGGCATTTTTAGCGACTTTCAAAGAGGTTGTCGACCTTGCATTGCGACTCCACAATCCAGATTTGGTCATTTACGATGCAGGAGTCGATATTCATATTGACGATGAACTCGGGTATTTAAATGTCACGACAGAGGGTATTGCGAAACGCGACGAGTGGATATTAGCTCGCTGCCTCGAAGCGAACATACCCATAGCCTGTGTGATTGGTGGTGGCTATCGGAGCCAACATAGCGATCTCATTCCAGCACATATGAGCTTGCTCAACGCTGCGAGTAAACTTTGGAGACATAAGTGATGAAACACCGCATTCGCGCAGCAGGCATTGCCATTAATGGCGATGAGATTTTGTTACTACGAGTAAAAGATCCCTATTCAGGCGAGTATTGGATACCGCCTGGAGGCGGTTTGGAAAGCTGGGACCAAAGCAGTAAGCATACACTCATTAGAGAGTACAAAGAAGAAACAGGGCTGGATGTCGACGTAGGTGAGCTGCTTTTCATCCGTGAATTTCTTGAAACCTCACGTGATACTTATCATGTCGAGTTGTTTTATCAGATTAGCCGTTGGGATGGGGTGCTGAGTTTGTCTAATTTAGAAGGTCTCAGTGACCAGTCCTACATTCAGGCCGTTGAATGGGTGCCATTGTCTCAGTTAGCATCGATGAAAACATTTCCCAGTGATATACATGAGAAGGTTTTACCTTTGATTGAACAACAGCTGCACTCTTATCACCTTGGTAGTTTTGTCCAAGGGTGCGATGATGGAGTGAATCGACTGGATTAAGTGAGAAGAGGGCGCTATTATGCTCCGCTTCATAATATAGACGAGTAACCGCTGCGATGAACCGTAAGAAAAAGATCAATCAAATACACAAAGCTAGAATGAAAAAAGCCAACGCAAAGAAGCATACTAGCAATAAGCCTCGTTATATTTCTAAAGCTGACCGCGCAAAAATGGAAGCGGAGCAAGCGGCACTAGATTCGGCGCAAGCAGAAAACACTCAAGAGCAAGGTGCGGCTGAACAAGACGCAACCTCTGTCCCTCAGGACAACACTATCGAGTCGTAACGCACAATGTGTACCTCGCTGGCAAGACTCACATCCATGTGTAATAGCAAGCTTGTTATCTACTACACATAACTTGTTAGCAGTAACTCTCTTTAGTCGTCAATCTCGTCAATACTATCGCATTATTGCTCAGCTCTTAGCTGAGCAATAATGACCGAGGTCTATTTTCACCGTTTGGTTATAGCCGTTCAGTTATATCAATGCACTTTTATCAACGCACTTATATCAATCTAGTTAGATAAGCGAATGCGTGTCGGCTTATCGGACTCTAATTGTAAATGGTCGAATGAATCAAGATTATGATGCTTGATCAGGGCCGCTAGATTATCGACATAAGCTTGTCCTCGGGTTGAGTAGTGTGATAATGCCTGTATCAATTTACGACCCGTTAAGTTGTTTTCGTTTCTCAATTGTTTTCTAAGAAGCCACATGTCTTTATAAGCGTCTGTCGTATTGAGGTTATGCATATAGCTAGCCGTACCGGCGAACAAGTTATCAAAAGCTGCAACTTTGACGTGCCCTCCAGGTGTGGTGAGATACTTGCCCCCGCGTGAAGATAGATGCTCACCGTAGAGGTTACTGCCTTCAATTGCGAAATGACTGGTTCCCCAACCGCTTTCATCAATGCCTTGCGCTAGCGCCATTCCTACCGGAATAATGTCCACCTGTAATAGTAAGTCTTCGATTTTCCCTGACTTGACGTCGTAGTCTTTAAGAAGGCTATCTACCCATTGTCGTTCCGCTTCGCTCCAATTTGTTTGGGGCTGTGTTTCGATAGCAATTAATGCTTGCCTAACGGCAAGTATGTGCTGATTCACATCACTAATTGTTGGCAGTAATAAACGAATGAAACCCGACGTTTTTTGTTTCACTGGAAGCGAGTTTAAGTCATGAGGAAGCGTCTCAACATAGATGGCTGGTAGCGTGTGAGTCTGAGTAAGGTCTGCCAATGTATAGTCATATCGCTCAAATTCTTTGAGCAGCGTTTGGGCTGATTTTAATGTCGTCACCGCAACATCGGGGTAGGGGTGCTGAATTTTATTGGGTGGTGATGGGAAATTGTCAGATGCGATAGCGCCGGTTGCCATTATTGATATCAAGAGAAAGATACTTGCGAAGATTTTTTGAATGAAAGACATAAAGCTTGTTCCTTTTTGATAATAGTCCAACCTCAGACTAATCAGGTCACCGTAGTATAGACCCTAAAGACAACAAACATATCAATTACATATTGTATTTATCTCTCTCGAAAATTTTAACCTCGATAGCAAACCGTTGCGCCTGTGATCTTCCTCGAGGCTACTTTGAATGAGTAACACAGTGTTGTGTTTTATCTATTTAAAGGAAGAACTATGGTTAAACAATTATCGGCCATGATGCGAAAAGCCTTGAGCGTATCTAGCACGCTTGTCGTCACATATGGTCTGAGCTTTTCTGCATTGGCGCTTGTTAATGATCAGGTAGAGCTGCCCACAATATCGAATACCATCCCTCTTAATACTCAGTTGATTGAAGATGGTCTAGTAGAGCAGAATCAATTGGGTACCAAGACTAATACGCTATATTTTTCAGAGCCTGGAGCGAGTTTTATAAAGGTTCACTTTAGCCAAGTATCACTGCCTGATGGTGCCGTACTCGAGATTGCGGATCCAGAAAGAGACGAGGTCTACCATTATAGTCGCGCTCACAATACTCCTAGAACATGGGATAGCAACCGAGGAGACGATGGTATTCATCAATTCTATGCGATGTCGATAGAAGGGGATGCCGTTGAAATTCGCTTAGTGGCAAGTAATGTCAAAGAGCAAGCTAGCGTTACGGTTGACTATCTACAAGTGGGCTTGCCCGTTGAGCAAGTAGAGCAGGTCATCAATTTGGGTCCGGCTGGTGAGGAGTCTATCTGTGGCTCGGACAACAAACAACCAGCAGCGTGTTATGCCAATAGCTTTAGTAATGAATATCAACACTCAAAGCCAGTCGCACGCTTGTTGATTGGCGGGCGAAGTTTGTGCACCGCATGGCGAGTTGGACCTGATAACACCATGATGACAAATAATCACTGTATTGAGTCTGCGGCAGAGGCTGCCAATACAGAGGTATGGTTTAACTATCAGCTAGCAAGTTGCAACGGTGCGAAAGCGTCAACAGTGAAGGTTCAAGCGAGCCAACTGTTGGAAACCGGTACAACTTTAGATTACACCTTATTTAAGGTAAACAACTTTGCGGCGATTCAGTCATTCGGATATTTAGGTTTAGATCCTCGTATTCCTTCGCAATCAGAGACTATCTACATACCACAGCATCCCGGAGGACGTTTGAAAGAGCTGGGCGTGATAATGGATACGTCTGGAACGCGATGCCAAGTTGACCAACCTGTCATTGATGGACGAGGCGCTGGCACGGATGCTGGGTATTTATGTGATACCGAAGGAGGTTCATCGGGCTCTCCAGTTGTCGCATTACGCAGCAACAAAGTGATTGCGCTGCATCATTTAGGTGGATGCTATAACAAAGGGGCGCACATTAGTAAAATATGGCCAAAAATTGCCAGCCATTTCCCAGCAGGGATCCCAGATAGCCAAGTGAATAGCGGTGGTACTCAGCAAGCGCCTTTCGCTAAGGCTGATATCCAGTGTGAGCAGCGTCAGTGTCGTTTTGACGCCTCTCAGTCATTGGATAGCGATGGGAGCATCGTAACTTACAGCTGGAAGTTTGGTGATGGTTCCACGGCATCATCGCCTATAACGTCACACAGCTACGCGATTGATGGACAGTACGCGGTAACGCTCACGGTGATCGATAATAGTGGTCTATCGGATGCCGTGACGCAGACCATAGCGGTACAGACGAATACTGGTGGGGGCAGTTGCTCTAACCTGCAAGTTTGGAGCAGTAGTGAGGTGTACCTTGGTGGTGATCGGGTACAGTATGCTGGGCATCAGTATGAAGCGAAGTGGTGGACAAAAGGGGATGATCCTGCGAAGAATTCATCTCAATGGAGTGTATGGAAGAAAATCGACGGTTGTATCTAGGAGGTATTGCTTTGATGACTTTGTGGTTGGTTAGCTAAAAGCTAAAATATGCCAGAAAGCAAAAAGCCCGCTGAAATTCAGCGGGCTTTTCTAATGTGGCGGAGGGATAGGGATTTGAACCCTAGAAGGGCTATTAACCCTTGCCGGTTTTCAAGACCGGTGCTTTCGACCACTCAGCCATCCCTCCGTTGTTGCAGCGTATATTAATGCGCATCTTACTCTTTGTAAACCCTTTTTAATTCAAAAAATACGATTAATCGCTGTTGGGTTAAAAAGTGAGCTTAGATGTCTATTACTTATACAAAACTATCTAAAAACCCCAAGTATTGCTACTTGGGGCTAAATAATGGTCGGATATACTGGATTCGAACCAGTGACCCCCACTCCCCCAGAGTGGTGCGCTACCAAGCTGCGCTAATATCCGATGGGAGTAATTTAAACGATCAATTATGCGTTGGTCAATACTGTTATATACATAAAGCTTTGTTTTACTGACTTTTAGAGTAGAAACGCTGTAGCTCAGTAAATCCTTGCATCAGTATTGGCAAACGAGGGTTTTTATCATCCAATTTTTGGTAATTTCGATCATAAAGGCTGTAGTTGCCAAACTTGTCGACGACCGTAGTTTCATTAGCGGTGATCAGCGCTAACTCTTTGGTATCCCCGGCAATGATCCACTTGCGTTTTCTTTCATCAAATAGGTTGCGTCCACTGCTGTAGTTCTTAGCATTGGTTGAAACACCACTTAAATCTTGCATGATGGTCACAGGGACATCAAGGTGGCTCGTCATGTGAGTGTAATCAGCGGCTAACTTTCCGGGCCAATGTATCACTAAAGGCACCTTTAATTGATATTGGCTGTAATTGCTATTTGAACCCCAACTGCGGCTTTTCGTTTCATTAAACTCAGTACCATGGTTGGAGGTAAGAATCACAATGGTGTTATCCAGCAATTTTTGATCGACAAGTGTTTGTAGTATTTTGCCAAACTCAAAATCGGCAGCAGTAGCTGCGGCAGAGTAGGCGGCAATGAACTGCTGCTCAGGAGAAAGATCAGCTTTGACGGGTTGATAATTGTCAAAATTATCAACAGTGGTCAGTTCTATATAACTAAACCAAGGTTCACTGCCATCATTTATAAGGGATTGCTGCCACTGTTCAATTGCAGCGTTATCACTAATCAGTGTTTCAGAAGCGCTACCATCGGCATTTTTAGAAATATCAGCCCACGGATAGTTTCTAAAAATGGTATCGCGGTAAAGGTCGTCTTCGAAGTTGTCACCACTAAAGAGTTTGAATGCATACCCTTGTTTTCTTAGTGTCGACAAGAATAACGGTGGTGTACCTTGCGATTTAATGCTGCTCGCATAGCTGGTTGGAATGCCATACATCAGGCCAAACACACCAAAGTCATCGTTACTTGAGCTGTAATGATTCAAGAAGTTTTGGTTATTGAGCGAAAAACCATAGCTAACAGGCATCACTTCCGGTGATAGCATGTCGCTTCGTAAATTATTGATACTGACGATCAGTACGTTAAGATTCTCAGAGCGGCGGTTGAACTCAATTTCAGACAGCGGGTAAGAGACGAGATCGACCGAGCCTTCATTGTCTTTGAGTTTCTGTAAGTACTCTTCGCGATCAAGCAGACCGTGCTTCTCCATAAATGACTTTGCTGTCATAGGGTAAGAAAGCGGAAAGTTGGCCTTTTGTACAGTAATCGGATTGTAAAAATAGGCGTCTGCCCAGATAAAAATCAAATGACTGGAAATAAAGCATAGGAAAAATAACGCCGAAATAGGGCGGCCTATGTGAGTATGCGATAATTTTCGTTGTTTACGCCATACCCATTCCGATAGTGCAAGTTGCGCAAGGAAAATAGGCGGTAAAACAATAAAGAGATGCTGTAAGTCACTACTGACAGGGCTACTTTCATCACCAAACAACAGCTCCCAAACTACGGGGGATAAGTGTAAGTTGATGGTTTGGTAAGCTTGAGTATCAATGAGCAGTACAGTTAAACCGAATGTGGCAAAACAAACGGCGATCAGTCGAAACAGTTTTCGAGACGGAATAATAAACGTTAGCGGGAATAGTATGAGCAGATAGAGCGCAAATACCAGAAATCCAAAGTGACCAATCCATGAGGTCAGAAGATAAATCTGACCAAATAGAGTGTCCGGCCACGGAGACGCGGAAATATAGCGAGTGCCTACTAGCATCGCTGCAATGATATTGAAGAACGCGAACCAGTGTCCCCAACCTACGAGTCGGGAGACGCGCTCACCGTATGAATTTCCGCTATCTACCATTTGCCGTTATTGATTCCGTGCCAAAATTAGTATTGTTCTCACGCTTCTACAGAAGAAATCAGAGCTTTAGAGAATTTTTCCGCAATTGCAGCTCGTTGTGAAGGTGCAACATCGTTATTTAAGACATTGGTTGCGATATTTCCTGCAATCATTAGTGAAAGTTCGGCGCCAGCACCATGTTTGTCAAGCACTGCTGCGATTTCGGTTAAAATTTGTTCTACTTGTTGGTCGGTGTATTTAGATGTAATTGGCATAAGGACTCTGCTAATGATAATGAAAGCGGCTTATGATACCCTACTCTGCATCACAAACGAAACAGCAACGATAATAATTTCACTATGAGTTTGAACCTATCTAACGTTATTTTACACCAGTTAGCGATAAATGAGCAGGAAGAGCTAACGGTTCACTATCGCGATGAGCTACTTCCTAATGACGGCTCAACAGAAAATCTTGTGGCTGAGCTGCATCGTGTCTTTAATGCGAAGGCAGGGAAAGGCTTTGGTTCATTTAAGAATGACAGTGATTTTCAGGTATGGCTCAACGAGCTAAAAAATGGCGAAAAAGATTTTTATTCGTTCTCTCAAGATAGCGCCCAACGTCTTAAAACCGAGCTTGCTAAGTACCCCTTTGCGGATGCAGGCACATTAGTAATGGCACAATATCAGTCGCTTGCCACTGAGTACTTGTTCATTGGTTTATTGCCGTCGTATAGCAGCTTGCAAATAACCGAAGGCTTGAACATTGGCGCTATTGATTATCTAGATATCGGCAAAATGGATATCGTTGCTCGTATCGATTTGACCAGTTACGACGTTGATAAAAACTCGAATCGTTATTTGACGTACATTAAGGGGCGTGTTGGTCGTAAGGTCGCTGACTTCTTCTTGGATTTCTTGCAGGCTGAAGTAGGGTTAGACACTAAACAGCAAAACACTATTTTGATGCAAGCGGTGGAAGACTTTTGTGCTGATGCGCAACTTGATAAAGAAGAGACCGTTAGCTATAAGAAACAAGTATATGAATACTGTAACGAACAGCTTAAAGCGGGTGATGAGGTACAAGTTCGAGAATTGTCGGGAGAGCTACCAGCCAATGAAGGTTCTTCATTTCTTGATTACACGCAAGAGCAGGGCTATGAGTTGGAGGAGAGTTTTCCTGCCGACCGCTCAACGGTGCGTAAGCTAACCAAATTCGTTGGCGCAGGCGGTGGCTTGAACCTGAGCTTTGATAGCCTTTTATTAGGTGAGCGTGTTTTTTATGATCCAGAAACAGATACATTAACAATCAAAGGCACACCACCTAATTTGCGAGATCAGTTGAGTCGCAATCGTTAACATCCTAGCAGAGTCTTTATAAAGCGTTACGTTTAGGTAACGCTTTTAGTCTTCGTCATACCAAGGAAGGGCTGTCGTTGTTGAAATACCGTAAGTCTTTATTTCGCGCCACTATTTTTACGTTACTCGCATGGGCGATCGTCGTCGCTGTGGTGCTGCGAGTGTCTTTTAAGGAAGAGCAAGCAACGAGGTTAGTGGATGAAATTTCCATTAGTATCGATAAACTTCGTCAAGTCATATTCATTTCCCAACCCTATCGTTCCAAAGTGACTCAGCAGATAGAACTAGATCTGCAGTTAATTCATGCTCAGACTATGCAGTTAAAGGCGTTAACGCAATCCGGTATGTCGTCAGATTTGACTCACATGGTTTATCTTCTAGAGCGCTTTGTCGAACAATCGGAGCAGCTTTCTCATGATGAGGCACGCCTTCAGGAATTTGTCTCCAATATGAGTGTAGGACTACCCGCTCTCACACCTGAAGGGCAACGTCTTAGTCATAAATTGTCTTCTATTGTATTAGAAACTTTATTTAACGATGCAATAGAAGCGCGTCAGGTGTATCTGAAGTTGGAAAGCATTCAGCAAAGTGCTTACAAGCTTCCCCTTCAGGATCAACAAGCTTTGTTGCTAATAAAC
Source organism: Vibrio cionasavignyae (assembly GCF_050337155.1). NCBI lineage: Bacteria > Pseudomonadati > Pseudomonadota > Gammaproteobacteria > Vibrionales > Vibrionaceae > Vibrio > Vibrio cionasavignyae. Next base: position 56,803 of record NZ_JAKJSR010000015.1, on the reverse strand, counting down.
TCGAAGGCTTCGGTATTATTGGCGCAGTCTGCGAATACTACCTTTTTGCTTGACCGTGTTGTGAATCACCCTGTAGTGAATGAGTTGGCTCAGCGAAAACTGCAATCAGAGACGTATTTAGGCCACCAGCTAGTCATTATATCGGTCTCGAGTTTGTTGGCGTTGCTGATCTTAGTGTTTATTAGCGCCAGGATGGTGAGGATTGGAAAGTTAGACCTATTAAGCTTACGATCTAGTAAGCGAGGTGTAAGTGAATCGCCAGCTGAAGAGCTTACGGCTAAGGAGCCTTTAAATGGGCATGTTGAAGGAAGTAGTAAGGCCCTGACACCTGAAGCTCTCACATCTAAAGCTCTCACACCTAAAGCGGCGACTCATGATACCGAACTATTGAGCGAGGCTTCTACTGGGTATGATGTTACTCGTGCTGCGGACATTAGCACGGCAGCTGAGTGTACACTCGAGACAGAAAGTCGTTCTAAGTCATTTACTGAAAGCAATAACGAATTGGTAGTGCCTGAAGCGCTAAGCGTTGAACAAGCCGCCACTGAAGCATCAACAGAACAAGTATTAAATAAAGCGACGTCGGAAGACGTTGTAAATACTACTGTTATCAATTTTGCCATGATGCTGAATACATTAGATGGTGATAAAGAGTCAGTCTTGATGCTTCTAGAGGTATTTATTAGTGAGCATCGTGATGATGTGGAGCGGCTACAAGCTTTATTAGAGAAGGATATCGAGTCGGCGACACGTATTGCCCATACGTTAAAAGGGGTGTCAGGCAGTATCTATGCGGATGCTTTGCATCAAGCTTCTTCAGACGTAGAGAAAAAACTTAAACAACAGGAAGTGGTTCCGAGTGCATTAATTGAAACGTTAAGAGAAGGACTTATGAGTGCCGTGGAGTCAGCAGAAGCTTACATTAAGCAAGAGCAATCATAATAATGTCGTCGCAAGACTCAAATAATCGACTATAAGTATCAATAGCTAACGTGAATTTGACGCTTGTGGGTTATAATTCATTCTCTATTTGTATGTGTTTTTATTGTTGAGGTTGATTGATGAACATTGTGCAGTTTATTCGCAATGTAGGGCTTTATGTCACACTTGTTTTACTCGCAGGTTGCTCATTGTTGGAAGTGAAGTTAGACAGCCAAACGACACCGTTAACGAAGCAAGAGCTTAATATGAGGTTGATGACTCGTGAGTACAGTCGTGAGTTTTTTACCCAAGTTGAGACAACGGCCGATACCTTAACCACCTTGTACCCCGAATCTGACGTGATTAACCAGTCTTATATTTTACTGTGGAAAATACACGCTGAAGAGGGCCTGCAACAGTCAGCATTTCAAGTGTCTCCAACCGCAGGATTAATCGACTCTTGGGTATTTACCACACAGATGGCGAATTTTTTTACTGATGGTGAAGGTCAGTCTCTTTTTGCCAGTCAGGACGCCAAGACCGCATCACAAGCGCTTAGTAAAAATATTGATCAGCTAGCTCAATCATTGTTTAAGGGCGACAGTTATCAAACCAGTAAAACGTTTGTTGAGAAATTTGCTCGCTTGCATCCCTTTGAAAATCTGACTTTTGCAAGAACCCCAGCGTATCGAGATTGGCTTAAAGCACAGGGTATTGACGAAAGTGAAGTTGTCTCAACATTAGGTACTATGCCGGAGGCACTCGCGGATGTGTCTGACAGGTTGGCGCTGATGTCTGAGCAAACCCCTAAGCTAATGACGTGGAAAGCGCAACTCATTGCCCTAAACAGTAATGTGAGTGGAAATGATATTCGTGGTGCACTACAAAGTTTCCAGATGAGTGCGGATGCGTTTCAGGATTTTGTGAACAATAACCCAGAGTACATGCAAGATCTCGCACAGAAGATGGCGATAGAACTCCAGCCTTTATTGAATGATTTTGATGCTAAGACGCAAGACAAATTGACGCAGCTGAGTGCAGAGCGCCAAGCGCTAGACATGATGGTCGCTCGAGAAAGGGATGAACTGATAAAAATGGTCGAGCGCGAACGTAAAGAGTTAGCAGTGCTTGTGAATACTGAACGTCGTCTATTTGCCGAAGATTTGGATAAGATTTCTCAAGATGTCGTTGCGCTTGCCGTGGATAAACTCATTCAACTCATTAAGAGCACGATTATTTACTTCATCTTGTTCATATTAGTTATTTTCTTTGCGCCATTGGGCTTAGGTTATTTCCTAGGTAAAAGAGCACAATATAAGCAAAACAACAGTTTAGAATCCTAAATACGGAACCGCTTGGTGGCTCATGCGCTGAGCCGCTGCTTTGTGGATATTGCCGTGTTTTGTATAGAATCGGCAGTAAACTGGTTGGGTTTGTTAAAAAATTACTCGGATATTTGAAATTGCGCTTGTTTTCTTGTCTCGAAAATTTTATAGATGGGGGAAGCATTTTAAATATCACATGGAGAGTAATTGGATGAGAGTTGGTTTAGTTGGTTGGCGTGGCATGGTTGGATCGGTATTGATGCAGCGCATGGTCGAAGAGAAAGACTTTGATGTAATCGAACCAGTATTTTACAGCACTTCTCAAATTGGTATCCCTGCGCCTAATTTCGGTAAGGATGCAGGACTACTTCAAGATGCCTACAATATTGATAGCCTCAAACAGCTTGACGCTATCATTACCTGCCAAGGCGGCAGCTACACTGAAAAAGTATACCCTGCGCTTAAGCAAGCAGGCTGGAAAGGCTACTGGATTGATGCCGCTTCAACACTTCGTATGGAAAGTGACTCTATCATCACGTTAGATCCAGTTAACTTGACGCAAATTCAAGAAGGCATCCATAAAGGTTTGAATACCTTTGTCGGTGGTAACTGTACTGTAAGTCTTATGTTACTAGGGCTCGGCGGCCTCTTTGAAAAAGGGCTGGTGGAATGGACTAGCGCTATGACCTATCAAGCCGCTTCTGGTGCTGGCGCAAAGAACATGCGTGAGTTGATCGGCCAAATGGGTGTTGTGAATGACGCAGTCACTTCTGAGCTAGCAAACCCAGCGAGTTCAATTCTAGATATTGACCGTAAGGTTGCTGACACTATTCGTTCTTCTTCTTTCCCTACCGACCAGTTTGGCGTACCGCTTGCAGGCTCATTAATTCCATGGATTGATGTGAAACGTGAAAATGGCCAAAGCAAAGAGGAATGGAAAGCAGGCGTTGAAGCGAACAAAATCTTAGGCTCGCAAGATAACCCTGTCGCCATTGATGGTACGTGTGTGCGAATTGGCGCGATGCGCTGTCACGCGCAGGCACTGACGATCAAACTCAAGCAAGATGTCCCAATGGATGAGGTTGAAGAGATTATCGCCACTCACAACGATTGGGTTAAAGTTATTCCTAATGAGCGTGATATTACGGCTCAAGAATTAACGCCAGCAAAAGTAACAGGAACGATGTCTATCCCTGTAGGCCGTCTTCGTAAGATGGCAATGGGCAATGACTTCTTAAACGCGTTCACAGTGGGTGACCAACTGCTATGGGGAGCCGCTGAGCCCCTAAGACGTACACTGCGTATCATTTTATCTCAACGATAATTGTCCTGATACAAACTACTCAAAGAAAAAAGCGCCGTAAGGCGCTTTTTTTATGCTCATTAAAAAGTAATGCAGTTAATTACTCTTCAGGATTGATTATTCGTTTATCTGGCTCTGCGAGTTCACTGCCACAGTGTTTGCAATACAGCGCGTCGCTTTCATGGCCTGACTGTGAACAGTTAGGACATTTAACCAGATTTCGATGTGCATGCATTTCGTTATTGAGCTCAGCAGTAATAATACCTGTCGGGACAGCAAGGATAGAATAACCAAGCAGCATAGTGAGCGATGCAATGGCTTTGCCCAATGGGGTTGCGGGTACTAAATCACCATAGCCAACAGTAGTAATGGTCACAATGGCCCAATAAATACTTTGCGGAATGCTGGTAAAGCCGTTTTCAGGACCTTCAATAACAAAGATCAAAGAGCCAAAAATGGTCACGAGGATGGCGACACAGCTAAAAAAGACCAAGATTTTTCTTTTCGCCATTAAAAGAGAGCGCAATAAAATATTCGAGTCTTTGAGATAGCGGACCAGTTTCAGGACTCGGAAAATGCGCATCACACGAAGCAAACGCAATACGCCCATAAAGGAAGCACTAGGGAATAGTAAGGCAAGATAAGTGGGCAAGATCGACAGTAGGTCAACGACACCATAGAAACTTTTGGCGTAGGCTTTAGGTTTCGGAGAGCAGTAGAGTCTTAGTAGGTATTCGATAGTAAAAAGCGCAGTGAAGGCATACTCTAATTTTTCTAGCGTTTCGCCCCATTCAACCGCCACGTTAGGAAGGGAGTGGACGACTAATACGGTAAGAGACATCAAAATCGCAATGATCAGGGCAACATCAAATGCCCAGCCAGCTTTAGTGTGAGTACCAAATATAATGATGTAAAGCTTGTGTTTGAATTTATGGTCGGTCATTAGCTGTGTAACAGGCTGAAAAGATTACTTACTATTATATACCGCTCTGACAGTAAAGGGTATTTGGCTCACTAATCGGGAGTAATTAGCGAGCCATTTTGATTAGGCTAACCCAGGGAAAAGAGCACGTAGACCATTTGCCATAAACTCGATGCCAAGAGCGCCAAGGATCAAGCCCATGATACGAGTGATGACGTTGATACCGGTTTGCCCTAGGAAGCGAACAATTAAAGGCGCTGAACGGAATAGTAGCCATGAACAGAGAGCAAATAGTGCAATGGTGATAATGATGCCGACGGTTTCTAGCATGTTTGGATAGCGAGATCCGTAAACAATGGTGGAGCTGATTGCACCAGGACCTGCCATCAATGGCATGGCAAGTGGCACAACGCCAATCTGCTCTTTGCTGACATACTCAGATTTTTCCTGCTTGTTCTGTTTATCTTCCCCTAATTTCCCCGACATCATCGAAAATGCAATGCTGAGTAATAGTAGGCCGCCAGCGACTCGAAATGAATCGAGTGAAATGCTGAACATATCCAGCAGCACTTGTCCTGCGAGTAGAGAAACAATGAGGATAATCGCCACGGCAATATTTGCTGTAGCCGCGGTTTTATTTTTGTCTTCTAGTGACATATGCCCTGAAAGAGAGACAAACACTGGCATGATGCCAACAGGGTTAACCGCAGCGACAAGGCCAAGGAAAAACTGTAAGTAGATAGCAAGTTCGATGTTATTCATGTGGATGTTCTTCGACGAAAGAGATTTAAACCTAGCGCTACACTCAGCGCCAATTCAGCACGCGCTAATGTACGCCAACATAGGCTTTTTGGCGAATGAAAAAAACTAACGGATCGCATAAAAAAAACACCAAGAATCGCTTTCATTTTTCTTGCGTAGAAGTTATGACCAGTTGTGAAGATTTATGTCTATCTATTGGTCTGGAAAGTCTGTCTTTGTATGGAAAGTGTTAACGATGACTCAGTTTTTAATAAAATATCAATAACTGATGGATGGGTTGGCTTGCCTGTATATACTATCTGTAGCACGGATCGTGCGGTTTACTTGGAAAAATCGTACGAAAATGAAACTTTTTTACATTTTGCGTAAGATTTTTTAAAAAAATAATCTAAGTGTTACTTTTTTAATCACCTGTTACCTTGGGTTTTATATCTTTAAAAACAGTAGGTTATGCGATGTTACCCTTAGTGGTTACTACTAAGTAGGTAAATTACTTTTCAGAACTGATCTGAGTCAATTTTTTTCATGTCGTGAAATATTATACTCAGCCATGAAAGCAATTTACTAAGTAGAGTTGAACTGCCGATGGGTGATTCATTAGTTTAAACAGCTAACTTACTAAAAAGTTTTTAGTTTTTTATTTTTATTTTTAGGAGATTCATTATGCCTGTAACTAATTTGGCTGAACTAGATGCTCTAGTAGCACGTGTTGAAGCAGCACAAAAAGAGTTCGCAACTTACTCTCAAGAGAAAGTTGATGCGATCTTTCGTGCAGCATCATTAGCGGCGAACCAAGCACGTATCCCTCTAGCTCAGCAAGCTGTAGCAGAATCTGGCATGGGTATTGTTGAAGACAAAGTAATTAAAAACCACTTTGCTTCTGAGTTTATCTACAACAAATACAAAGATGAAAAGACGTGTGGGATTCTTGAAGAGAACGAAGAATTCGGCACAATGACTATCGCTGAACCTGTTGGCATCATCTGTGGTATCGTTCCAACAACGAACCCAACGTCAACGGCTATCTTCAAATCTCTTATCTCTTTGAAGACTCGTAACGGCATCATCTTCTCTCCACACCCACGCGCTAAAAACTCAACGAACGATGCTGCAAAACTTGTTCTTGACGCAGCGGTAGCAGCGGGTGCTCCAAAAGACATCATTGGTTGGATCGACCAACCTTCAGTAGAGCTTTCTAACGCGCTAATGAAGCACGATGGCATTGCACTTATCCTTGCAACTGGTGGTCCAGGCATGGTTAAAGCAGCATACTCTTCAGGTAAGCCAGCAATCGGTGTTGGTGCAGGTAACGTTCCTGTTGTTATCGACGAAACGGCTGACATCAAGCGTGCTGTTGCTTCTGTTCTTATGTCTAAGACATTTGATAACGGCGTAGTTTGTGCTTCTGAGCAAGCAGTTATCGTAATGGACGAAGTCTATGACGAAGTGAAAGAGCGTTTTGCTACTCACAAAGCTCACGTACTAAGTAAAGCTGATGCGGACAAAGTTCGTAAAGTATTGCTAATCGACGGCAACCTAAACGCGAAGATTGTAGGTCAACCTGCAACGGCTATTGCTGAAATGGCTGGTGTTAGCGTTCCTGCAGATACTAAGATTCTTGTTGGTGAAGGTATTGGCGAAGTTTCTTACGATGACGAATTCGCTCATGAAAAACTGTCTCCAACGCTAGGTATGTTCCGTGCGTCTTCTTTCGAGAACGCAGTTGAGCAAGCTGTAACAATGGTAGAAATTGGCGGTATCGGTCACACATCTGGTCTTTACACTAACCAAGACACTAACGCAGACCGTATTCGTTACTTCGGTGACAAGATGAAGACTGCACGTATTCTTGTAAACATCCCAACTACTCACGGTGGTATCGGTGACCTTTACAACTTTAACGTAGCACCTTCTCTTACTCTTGGTTGTGGTTCATGGGGTGGTAACTCTATCTCTGAGAACGTAGGTCCTAAGCACCTTATCAACAAGAAAACTGTAGCGAAGCGAGCTGAAAATATGTTGTGGCACAAACTACCTAAGTCAATCTACTTCCGTCGTGGTAGCCTTCCAATCGCAATGAGCGACCTAGAAGGTAAGAAACGTGCATTCCTAGTTACTGACCGTTTCCTATTCAATAACGGTTACGCAGACGAAATCGTTAAGCTACTTAAAGCTCAAGGCATTGAAGTTCAAACTTTCTTTGATGTAGAAGCGGATCCAACACTATCTGTAGTTGAGAAAGGTGCAGAAGCAATGAAGAGCTTCCAACCTGACGTTATCCTAGCACTAGGTGGCGGTTCTCCAATGGATGCTGCGAAGATCATGTGGGTAATGTACGAGCACCCAGAAACTCACTTCGAAGAACTAGCAATGCGCTTTATGGATATCCGTAAACGTATCTACAAGTTCCCTAAAATGGGTGAGAAAGCTGAACTAGTATGTATCACAACAACTTCTGGTACAGGTTCTGAAGTAACGCCATTTGCCGTTGTTACTGACGACAAAACAGGTGCTAAGTACCCACTAGCGGATTACGAGCTAACGCCAAACATGGCTATCGTTGATGCGAACCTAGTGATGAACATGCCTAAGTCTCTAACAGCATTTGGTGGTTACGATGCAGTGACTCACGCTCTAGAAGCTTACGTGTCTGTTCTAGCGAACGAATACTCAGATGGTCAAGCTCTTCAAGCACTTAAGATGCTTAAAGAATACCTACCATCAAGCTACGCAAACGGCGCAGCAGACCCAATCGCTCGCGAGAAAGTACATAACGCAGCAACTATCGCGGGTATCGCGTTTGCGAATGCTTTCCTAGGTGTATGTCACTCTATGGCTCACAAAGTGGGTGCAGAGTTCCACGTACCACACGGTCTTGCTAACGCACTGCTTATCTCTAACGTTGTACGTTACAACGCGAACGATAACCCAACTAAACAAACGGCATTCTCTCAGTACGCTAGCCCACAAGCTCGTCGTCGTTACGCTGAAGTAGCAGACCACCTAGGTCTAAGCCAAGTTGGTGACCGTACTGCTCAGAAGATTGAACGTCTACTAGCATGGTTGGAAGAACTGAAAATTGCTCTAGATATCCCGCTATCTATTCAAGCGGCTGGTGTACCAGAAGCTGATTTCCTAGCGAAACTAGACCAACTATCTGTTGAAGCGTTCGATGACCAATGTACAGGTGCTAACCCACGTTACCCACTAATCAGTGAGTTGAAAGAAGTACTAACGGCTTCTTACTACGGTAAAGCATTTGTTGAAGGTGAAACCTTCGAAGGTACGACTGTTATTAAAAAAACAGAAGACCAAGTTGCAGCTAAACCTGTAGCAAAGGCAAAGAAACAAAAAGCTGAAGCTTAATTTCGAACGTAGTTTTCGCTAGCACGGATACTGCATCAAAATAAGCAACATCGGGAAAAGATAAAGGCCCCTCTTCTTAGAAGAGGGGCCTTTTTTTCGCTTGTGAGGGGGCTGTTATACCGTTGTCGCTGACTAGACCTTAGGCCTCAGTGCTGACGACTCGGCCGCTAAAGTAGTCATTAGTGACAATGTATTCCGTAGTGCGAGTGAGCTCATCTTGTATTTCTGCCCAATGCCCGGAAATATTAAAATTATGGCTTTTCATGGGAATGACGCCACCAACACGTACATTGTGAGGTTCTAGCTCTTTCGCCCAACTCTTAGTAAACCCAGAGACCATCGACATGGTGTTATCTAAATCACTAAGATCTTGGTTAGGATCTTGTGCTACCACATTAACGATCACTCCGGACTGTCCCTGAGACATTCTTTCTGCTGCGACTTGCCCAAACATGAATAGACTAGATGCAAGCAACGAAAACTGAGTAATAAACTGCCGACCTGAAACAATATCGGTTAAAGATTGTCTTGGTAGCGAAAGCCAGTGATTGACGAGTACGTCAGGTGCTTTTCCCGATTTCTTCTCAACAGCATTAAATAGCTGTTCAATATTAGGGATAGAAAGGTCATCAATCAGGATCTTTTCAACGTGATGCGTCATATCTTTGCAGCGGGTATAGGTATTGTGCAGTTTGGATGCATTGGTGTCGCATAGAAAGACATGCGCTTCCAAACGGGCGAAATGAATCGCTAGCATGGCACCTAGCGTGGTACCGGCAGAGGTAATCAGCACTACCGAGTCTTTAATGATCATAGAATCTCCGAAAATTGGTTTCGGTTAGCCTAAATAGGCCACGTCAGTGATTTAATAACTTGGTATATAAACTGTGCATGAGTTGTGAATATCGTCAAGGTTTTGTATATGCGTACGGTTTAATTTGGTTAAATTTGCAGCAAATCACATTGCGCGTAGCATGAATGTTGATTGTTGCAGTAGTTATCCATATTTTTTAAGGGGTTATAAGCGAACGGAAATTTGATCTTTACGGTAAGCGGTGGAGAGTTGGTTGTACAACACATCAACCTGTTGCTGATGAGGAGTGCCATGTGTAAGTTGTCTGCGCGTGTGCCCGGACAGGTTTTGGTATACCTCTTCGGTTAAGCCTTGTGTATGTGTTGGTTGGAAGCTTAGTGGTTCAGGGGAACTATAGTGGCGCAGTTTGGCGCTGGCGAGACCACCTTGATGAAATTGATGAGCAATGGCGGCCGAATTGTCGTAGTCATCTAGGCTCCCTTTTAGCTTTTGTGCCGTAGGGACATCAAATCTTTTTTTCAGTAGCGCTTCATCAGTGATGGAAGAGTCAACGTCTTCAATCACGGAAGTTTCTCGGGAGTCATTGCTGAGCATAGAAAGCAGCAAAGCAAAATCGGCACGTCGACCTTGTACAACAGCACGACTAAGTGATGTTCCACATTGTAATTCGTTGATTAAGTGTGCTTGGTCTAACGTATGAATTTGCATAGTATCCTCGATGGTCAATAGAGTTATCGGCGAGTCGAGGGGGCACTTTAGTATTTTCTTATCTAAGTTGATTTTTTCTTACTTAAAGACACAAAAAAGCCTGCGAAAGCAGGCTTAATATCACTAGTTGGAAATACTCGCTTATTGAGCTAGGTTTTTCTCAACGAATGACCAGTTAACAAGTGCCCAGAAACCGTTCATGTAGTCAGGACGAACATTGCGGTAGTCGATGTAGTAAGCGTGTTCCCACAAATCAACCGTCAATAGTGGTGTAACGCCTTCTTCAGTTAGCGGAGTAGCTGCATTTGACGTGTTTACGATATCTAGCGTGCCATCTGCTTTTTTCACCAACCATGTCCATGAAGAACCGAAGTTGTTGATAGCTGAATCAGTGAACTTTGCTTTGAACTCTTCAAAAGAACCGAATGCAGCGTTGATTGCGTCTGCAACAGCACCCGTTGGTTCACCGCCTGCATTTGGAGCAAGACAGTGCCAGTAGAATGTGTGGTTCCAGATCTGTGCAGCGTTGTTGAAGATACCGCCAGTAGATGTCTTAACAACTTCTTCTAGTGTTTTGCCTTCAAACTCAGTACCAGGAACAAGGCCGTTAAGCTTCACAACATAAGTGTTGTGGTGTTTACCGTGGTGGAAATCCAGTGTCTCTGCTGAGATATGTGGTTCTAGTGCGTCTTTCGCGTACGGAAGTGCTGGTAATTCGAATGCCATTGCTCGCTTCTCCATTGAGTGTAGTAAGGGGCTAACCCTATGATTGCTTCCAATTTATTTTATATATGAGTCAAGGTATTGACTGACTGATTGTTATTTTAGCAAGTTTTTACTTTATTAAAAGAGTTATGTCTGATTTTCTTGCACTGAGTCTTTACTCATCAGTCTTTAAAGGGGCGTTTATAATTGAAATATGTTTAATAACATCGACAATTGTGAACACGACTATAACCTTATAATTATTGTGCTTTTTATTCTGCGCCGATTCGCTAGAATGTGAACACATCCGCAGTACTAGTATTTCGAGGAAGCAATGGAAACTATCGATAAAATCAAACAGCAAATTGAAGAAAACACGATCCTTCTTTATATGAAAGGCTCACCAAAACTACCAAGTTGTGGCTTTTCTTCACAGGCAGCGCAAGCTCTAATGGGTTGTGGTGAGAAGTTTGCTTATGTTGATATTCTGCAAAACCCGGATATCCGCGCAGAATTGCCAAGCTATGCACAATGGCCGACGTTCCCACAACTATGGGTTGAAGGTGAGTTAGTTGGTGGTTGTGACATCATCATGGAAATGTTCCAGAAAGGCGAGCTTCAACCTTTAATTAAAGAAGCAGCCGCGCGCAACGCTGGTGATGCTGAGTAGTTACCGTTTGTGACATTGACGGTAAGCTACATTATGTTAAAGGCCTGTCCATTTATTGGATGGGCCTTTTCTATTTTTGAGACATCATGGATTTACTTAGGATTAATTAGAATCCACTACTAGACTGATGAGTAGTAAAGTAAGGAGGTTCTATGTTGCAACTGACGGTGAGAAACATTGTAGTCGTACTAATCGCTGCATGTATGACTGCGGTGCCCGCACTACAGGCGTCGACACTTGAAACCATTGAAATAGAGGGGGATACCTTTGAAATTCAAGTGGGTAGTGCAGAGAATTCGGTAGTGATAGGGTCGATTGGGTTAAGCAAAAGTGCTGTAGCTAAAGATTACGATTATAAACTGCTTACCGTTGACCCCAATAATGAAGAACGCTACGAACTTAGAACCTATGTTGACTATAGTGGTGTCCCGAGAGGTGAATTCGTTGTTGCTAAGGGGCAAACGGTTAAAAGTGTGGGTGAAACGGAGTTAGCCGTGGGTGTGTTTGATGCCGATGGACAACTTGTTGCAAGCCGAGATGTAACAATAGATGAGGTGACTCAGACCCAATGGCAAACTTACTTTGATCGATTAAAGGAGTTCGTACTCTCTAGTAAGCGAATGTGGGGAGATCGTTATTACAGTCAATCTGAAGTGGACAGTTTGACAAAAATGCTGCGCGAAAATAATGGCTCATTTACCGACTTGAGTATTTATAAAGCGGATTTGTCAGCGAACAAGTCCACGGTAAATGGTAAAGAGTTCGAGGAAGCCGTTAATCGGATTGGTGGCCTAGGGTATGCTTATTACTCTGAATCCGATCGGGACAGAAAGGAATTGATTAGAGTCTCCATTGTTAAAGCGTTCAATCGTTTAGCCGTGATATTTCCTCATAAAGGGTTTGCTTCAAACAAAAATTTCACTCATGCCGATCGCACTCACCAATGGCGGTTTCTCGATGCTCTTTCCTTACCTTTAGTTTATATATTTGAAGAGACTTATCAAAAAAGCCAAGGTAGTGATACTGAAGCGACGACATTTTTAACCAACGTGAATGCGTACTATCAGATTGCGTTTGATATTCCAGAAAGCGACCGTGATCCAGAAAGACTCCGTTATTTTTTAACGGAAGATATGTCTAAATCACCAGGAACATGGGCCGACGCGAATAGGGGGCATCGATTACGTTCTTGGTCGGTGTTGGTCGGTTTGTGGAGAGACTATAATCGCCCGATAACTGATCTAGAGTGGTGGTACGAAGATTACGCACCGTTTAAAAAACTCAACACATCAATTTTTCCCGAATGGACACCGACAGGTAGCTTTAGCGATCTCAAAGTATGGGGAGATACTAATAGTCGGCGCCCGTACAAATATGGTCAATCAGGTTATCTGCCAGACGGGTCGTTATCGCATCATGTTAGTCACCGACAGGACATGGCGATGTTGGCGTATGGGTTTGAATGGTACGCTGAATCAGTGTTCGAGGTTGCTCATCTATTGCAAGGCACTCAATGGGCAATGAGCGCAACGACCTTTGAAGAAACCACGGAAGTCATGCTATATAGCTACGATCGCTTAATATATAAAGATGCCCTCGATTTTCAGGCAGCAGGTCGTACCTTCTTATCAAGCAACGCCAATATATTCGGCTCCAAGAACATCAACAAGGCGATTACGCATATCGAAGATGCGAGTGGTGATATGGAGTTTGGGCGCTCCGCTGAGCTCACGCAACTGCAAGAAGATTTAGTTGAGCAAACCCATAGCAACACTTCAACAACCGCATTTTGGAACTCGGATATGTTGGTACACCGAAACGACGCTGACCCGAAAGCTTCTTGGTACTCTTCATTTAAAATGCAATCTTCAAGAACCAGAGGTGCAGAGAGTTTTCACCAAGCTCCAGGTATGCACAACGGGTCGGGAGTGTTACAAATCAAAGTACTGGGAAACGAATATACCGATGCCCGTTATAACTGGGACTGGCACGCGATACCAGGTATAACCGAAGAGTTGAAGACAGACGGTATACCTATGCAATCTGAGCAAGATGCGTTTAATCCAAGCCCGTTTGCTGGGACACTAAGTGATGGCTTTACTGGATTGGCGAGCTTCCATTATGGCAGTGAGAACACCTATACCAGTGCAACGGCGAAGAAAAGTGTCTTTTACCTAAGCGAAGCGGTTGTTGCTCTAGGGAGCGATGTTGCTCGTGTTGAGCGAGATAATGATTCCAGTACATACCAATCGATTATAACCACGATTGATCAACCACGTTGGTTCGACACTATCACTTATTACACCAAAGAGCAGGGAACTGACACGATTGATTGTTGTATCGTAAAGGATAAAAAAGTTGGTAGTAGCGATCCGGCGTGGTTTCATCAAGGAAGGGTTGGTTATATTACTTTTCCTAACTCAGGGCAGAAGCAGCGCCATCTGTTAGTGACGGGATCGGGTGTTAAAGATACATTGCCGACAATAGGGGATGATCCTGTCTTTTTGCTAGCAGTAAATCATACTGCTGAACCAAAAGATGATGAGCAGTTCTATCATTATGTATTGGTGCCAAACGCTATAGCAACAGAGATGCCCGCTAAAATGGCGTATTTTGAAAAACATTTGACGGTTATAAACACCAGTAATGCGCAAGGCATTCGGTTTAATGATGATGAACAAGATATCTACCAGGTTGTATTTCACCAAGCTGGTACTGTAACGCTGGGGGAGAACACCATAACTGCCGCTCAACCGATGCTGTTGCAAATGACAAAGCTCCCACAAGGTTGGCGTATCACGGCACAAAATCCTACTGCGCATAATAAAGAAGTCGTGCATGATGAGGGGACAAAGCATAAATTTGGTGTGACGTTAAAAGCGGTTAAGAATGAGCTGCGAGTGACGACGTCCATCAACTTACATGAAGGCACCTATCGTTACGATACACAAGGACCTACGCAAAAGTTTGTTGAAGGACAAGAGGTATCTGTGGCGTCGATTTCTGAGGGGAGTGAGCTACTGTTCAACTTACCGGGAAATGAGGATGAGAAAGCTTATGATTACAGGCAGCAACTATATAGTGGTATGCCTGCGATTATTACCGTTGAAAATAGATAAAGCCTAGAAAGTAGAGTGCTGCTAGAGAAAAGCGGGAGATTTGGTTCTCCCGCTTTTTTTGTTTACAACGTCATTGCCGCAATCCAACCAAAGACAATCAATGGTAGGTTGTAGTGAACGAATGTAGGAACAACGGTTTCCCAGATATGCTCATGCTGACCATCGGCGTTTAGACCAGATGTTGGACCCAATGTGGAATCCGAGGCGGGAGAGCCTGCGTCACCAAGTGCTGCTGCGGTTCCAACTAGAGCAACGGTAGCCATTGGGGAAAAACCAAACGCAAGGGCAAGAGGGACATAAATGGTTGCTAGAATTGGAATGGTAGAGAAAGAAGAGCCAATGCCCATTGTAACTAGTAGTCCAACGATAAGCATGAGTAGTGCTGCAAGTGGCTTATTGTTGCCAATGCTGGTGGACAAAGCTTCAACTAATGACTCTACGCCACCAGTTTGCTTCATAACTGCCGCAAAACCTGCTGCCGCAATCATAATAAAGCCAATCATAGCCATCATGTGAACACCTTTGGTAAACACGTCTTGTGTTTCTTTCCACGCAATGACGCCACCAAATGTAAAGACCATGAAACCGGCTAGCGCACCTATGATCATTGACCCAGATGTTAGTTGTACTGCTAAGGCAACCACAATCCCAGTCAACGCAACATAGATGTTTTTCTTATTTATGTGCGTTGGCTCGGTATCGACATGCGTTAATTCTGTTTCTTGGTATTCACGAGGCTTGCGATAACTAAAGAACACAGCAGCGAGCAGTCCGGTAACCATACCAATCGCTGGGAGAATCATGGCCATAGGGACTTGTGCCGCAGTGATGCTCTCTAGGCCGTTATCGTGTAGATTCTTTAACAAGATGTTATTTAAGAAAATACCACCAAAACCAACCGGTAGGATCATATAGGGTGTCACTAGTCCGAATGTTAGAACACAGGCGACAAGGCGACGGTCAAGCTTCATCTTGGCAAAAACGCCCAATAGAGGTGGGATCAAAATTGGAATGAAGGCGATATGCACAGGAATGATATTTTGAGAAGAGACGGTAACGAGAATAAGGGCAATAAGCACGGCATACTTAAGTCCCGTTGCTGAAGCGGCATTCTCTTTGCCGTGAATGCGTTTAATAACATTTTGTGCAAGTAAGTCAGTCACGCCTGATTTCGAGATAGCAACGGCAAAGGTACCAAGCATGGCGTAGCTTAGTGCAATAGTTGCGCCTCCACCTAAGCCACCTTCAAAGGCACTAACAGCGTCAGTGAGTGACATACCAGAAACGACACCGCCAACGATGGCACTAAAAGTCAACGCAACGACAACGTTGACGCGCATTAGTGCTAGCAGCAGCATGATGCAAACGGAAATAACGACAGGGTTCATATTAAGCTCTAAAAGTTGTGTTTGTATTATTGTTGATCATCATCGTTAGTGAGCGGCCAACCACCAAGGGCTTTCCACTTATTAACGATTCGGCAAAATAGCTCAGCGGTTTTCTGAGTATCGTAGAGTGCCGAGTGGGCTTCTTTATTATCAAATTCCATCCCTGCTGTTTTACAAGCTTTCGCCAAAACGGTTTGACCGAAAGCAAGGCCACTTAAGGTAGCGGTATCAAATGTAGCGAAAGGATGGAAAGGGACACGTTTTAATTTTGAACGTTCATTCGCAGCACTGACAAAACTATGATCGAAGTTAGCATTATGTGCGACCATGATGGCGCGACTGCAATCATGCTGCTTCTGTTCTTTACGAATGACTTTGTAGATTTCTTTTAGCGCTTCTTGCTCAGAAACCGCCCCACGAAGTGGACTAAAAGGGTCACGAATACCTATAAACTCTAACGCTTCTTTTTCCAGGTTAGCGCCTTCGAATGGTTCAATGTGGTAGTGTAAAACACTCGCAGGGACAAGATCCCCGGCATCGTCCATTTTTAATGTGATGGCACAAATTTCGAGTAAAGCATCGGTCTTGGCGTTAAATCCAGCCGTCTCTACATCGACAACTACAGGAAAATAGCCACGGAATCGCTTTTTTAAGGTGAGAGCTTCGTTTTCTACAGTCATTTTAGATCTATCAATGGTGACGAAGGTTGCATTATTGCAGATTATTCACCTATAACATACCTGCTACTGCATTTAATTTAGCCAATATTTGTCGCTATTTATTGAATCTATTCGTTAACAGTAAAGCTAAAGCTCATTATGTGTATTTAGTTGATGCTAATGTGCGCATATCAACCCGGTTAAAATGCGATGGTTGTGCGTAAATTAATCAGCGGTTTTTACTTAAACGTGGCGTCAGTGAAACTGGCTAGATTTTTGCAACGTAAAAAGGAGTTAGAATTAATAGGCGGCATAGCGGCAATCCCATGCCGCTACGCTGTAAGAGTCGAGTTATATATCTTTATGAAATTAAAAGCCTTATTCACCTTGCCATTGTTATCTTGCTTGCTGGCGCCTCAGGTTGAAGCGGCAATAGAAAAGCGCTATGTGGCCACGCCGACTCAATCTCAATGGGAAATGGTGATGAATACACCGCTGGAGTGTCAATTGGTGCACCCTATTCCTAATTTTGGAGACGCACAGTTTACCGCTAAAGCGGGTAAGAAAATGAATCTCGATTTTGAACTGAAAATGTTACGTTCGATGGGAGAAACTCGAAATGTTAGCTTAGTTTCTTTGCCACCACCCTGGCGGCCAGGAGACAGTGCAGACCGTATTTCCAATTTGCAGTTTTTCCGACAGTTTAACGGTTATGTCGGTGGGCAAGGCGCATGGAGCTTACTCAGTGAGTTAGAGAAAGGGCGTTATCCGACGTTTAGTTATCAAGATTGGCAGAGCCGCGACGAACGTATCGAAGTATCCTTGTCCTCTGTGCTATTTCAGGCTAAATACAATGTATTTAGCGACTGTATCGCCAACTTATTGCCATATAGTTTTGAAGATATCTCGTTTACGATCCTGCACTATGATGCCAATAGTGAACAGCTAAATAAAACATCTCAACACCGGCTACAACAAATAGCCGAGTACGTTCGCTATAATCAAAATATTGATTTGGTTTTAGTGTCTACTTATACAGACGCATCAGAAACAAAGAGCGAGAGTCAACGGTTGTCCGAAAAACGTGCCACGATACTGCAAGATTATTTTCAATCGCTTGGCTTACCAAAAGATCGAATCCAAGTTCAAGGTTATGGAAAGCGTCGCCCTATTGCAGACAACTCATCTCCAATAGGTAAAGCAAAGAATCAGCGTGTTGTAATTTCATTTGGTCGGACTGAGGTATGATGCTGAGTTAGGCTAACGACAGAGTATCGCTAGACTATGCCGTCACAAACGCAACCTAATCAAGCACAGTCGTAGTGTGTGCTTGATTAGATGGACCAAGCTTTTTGGGGCTTTATTTTTTTACTTCTTTCGCGTTTTTTGCTTCCTCTATCCATGCAGAAAATGTTGGTTTGTTTTCCTCTATCCATTTTTTCGTATATTCAGCGGCACTGTAACCGTCAGTATTACTGTTGTTTTGATGCCAGTTCTCTTTACTTATATCGCTGGTTGCTAGGCGCATTACTTCAAATAATCGGTGAATGTCTGCGTTGTGCAACACTAGGGACTTATTTGCGACAATATGTTGTGTATTGACTTCGAATCCGAAGTTACGACCATGAGGTAATGTGGTATCTATCTTTTGTCTAGAGCCTGGAAGTGCAGAAAATGGTACTTCAAGCCATACGGTATCTTCATTGGGAATTAAGGCATTAGCGACCCAGTTTGGTGTCCATGTGTAGTAAAGAATAGGTTTGCCATCTTGATAGCGCTGTATTGTCTCAGCCATAAGGGTGTCATAGTCCCCTTGGTGGTGTGACACGGTTTTAATAATGCCAAAACGCTCGATTTGATGATTGATAACTTCAGCGCAGCCCCAGCCTTCTTTACAACCAACTAAATCTGCTATCCCATCGTCAGTGTGATCAAATAGTTTGGCTATCTGAGGATCTTTAAGTTGGTCAATATGCGTTATATCGTATTTCAGGGCCGTTTTTTTGTCGATCATATAGCCCTGAGCGGATCGTGGAACATAGTTCCCCCCAAGATAAAGCGATTTACTGGCATTGGCAGCACGGTACTTGTCTTGATGAAGAGGTAGCCATCCTGCAGCGAAAAAAGCTTCTGGGTGTGCGCTGACATATAGATACGCTTCGTCATAACTCATAGTTTTTGTTGGGGCGATTTCATATCCCAACTGTTTTAAGCTTTCGATAACCAGCATGGTTTGAAAACTTTCTTCCGAAATATCTGATTGAATAGGTTGCAGGGTCGGTTGAGGGGCTGCTGGCAGTAGTGCGGAAAAAGTGAGAGTAATAAATAGCTTAGCCAACAGCATGATACGGGTAACTTTCATTCAAGCCATCCTTTACGTTAATGTGTTGACTAAACTATAGGTGCATAATTACGTGGTCGCGAATTTATATCGTAAGACGACCAAAGTGGTCTTTTATCCTTCTAGACCAGCAGTTGCCTGCTTGTTTTGAATAAGCTCAATCATGTAGCCATCAGGATCTTTTACAAATGCGATCTGAGTTGTGCCACCTTTAACAGGTCCCGGCTCACGAGTCACATTGCCACCTGCCGCTTTAATCGCATCACACGTTGAGTAGATATCATCAACACCAATGGCAATGTGTCCATAAGCAGAGCCTAGTTCATACTCAGTCACACCCCAGTTATAGGTGAGCTCAATAACGGAACCTTCAGACTCATCACCAAAACCTAAAAATGCGAGTGTGTATTTATACTCGGTATTTTCATTTTTACGCAGTAGGTTCATTCCAATCACATCGCTATAGAAAGAAATCGATTTATCCAGATCTCCTACGCGTAGCATGGTATGTAAAATACGACCGTTTGACATGCATTGCTCCTTAATTGTCTTTGTATAGCCAATACTTGTTTATGTAAACACGATGATTTGTCGCATCGTTTGGTCTATACGTCGGTTTTGTCTTTAAATTCACATAAGTCTTCGATGATGCAGCTGCCACAGCGAGGCTTTCGAGCTACACAGGTATAGCGACCGTGTAGAATTAACCAGTGGTGAACATCTAGTTTGAATTCTTTCGGTACGACTTTTAATAGTTTGGTCTCGACGTCATCAACGGTTTTACCCATTGCTAACTTAGTGCGATTTGAAACGCGGTAAATATGAGTATCAACGGCGATAGTGGGCCAGCCGAAAGCGGTGTTGAGTACGACGTTTGCGGTTTTACGCCCTACACCCGGTAGCGCCTCTAAGGCTTCTCGGTTCTCAGGAACCACGCTGCCATGCTGCTCAATCAATATGCGGCAGGTTTTAATGACGTTTTCTGCTTTTGAATTAAATAAGCCAATCGTCTTTATGTACTCTTTTACTCCATCAACACCTAAAGCCAAGATCGCTTCTGGTGTGTTAGCGATAGGGTAGAGCTTATCTGTCGCTTTATTTACACTGACGTCGGTGGCTTGCGCTGACAGCAGTACTGCGATCAATAACTCAAATGGACTACTCCAGTTGAGCTCTGTTTCAGGTTTAGGGTTATTCTCTCGAAGCCTTTCTAGGATTTCTCTTCTTTTTATATTATTCATGACTTGCTAACTTTTTCTTCCGGTGAATAAACGCTCTGTGCCATACATATTTTGAATCATGCATATGTTTTGAATCATACATATACGCTGAATTATATCTATAGTCTTTACAATAATGCCCCAAAAATTGGGGCATTATTAGGCGTGATTAGTTGGTGACTCTTGCTCGCTCAATCGTTGGCTTTTCTTGTGTTGGTTGACGCATTGCTATTTTACGATCGATGACGTTTTTAAGGGCAATAAGAAAACCAACGCCAATGAACGCTCCCGGTGGCAGCAGGGCGAGCAAGAATTGGCTATCAAACTGGAACAGTTGAATTCTAAGCGCTAACGCCCAGTCACCCAGAAGTAAGTCTGCACCATCAAACAAGGTACCGTTACCTATGATTTCGCGCATTGCGCCTAAAACAACCAGAACCGCAGTCATGCCGAGCCCCATCCATAAACCGTCGAGCGCGGCTGGCAGAACTTCATTTTTCGAAGCAAAAGCTTCGGCGCGTCCAATGATGATGCAGTTGGTCACGATCAATGGGATGAAGATACCAAGTGACAAGTACAATCCATACGCGTAGGCATTCATGAGTAGCTGTACACAGGTTACGAGCGCCGCAATAATCATGACAAAAACCGGGATTCTAACTTCTTTTGGCACATAATCGCGTATGAGCGAGACGGTGACGTTAGAGCCGACTAATACCGCAAGAGTGGCCAGCCCTAAACCAAGCGCATTGGTTATGGTCGAAGAGACTGCTAATAGGGGGCATAGTCCTAGCAGCTGAACTAAAGCCGGGTTGTTATCCCACAAGCCGTTTTTTGCGAGTTGTTTTGACGTACTCATGATTCATCTCCACAGTTTAGTGGCTGCTTTAATAGATTAGCTTGGTTGGCATTGACAAAACTAACGGTGTTTTTTATCGCTTTGACCACGGCTCGTGGCGTAATCGTCGCACCAGTGAAGGAGTCAAATTGCCCACCATCTTTACGCACTGCCCACTCGGACTCATTGTCTTGGGTGACTTGCTTTCCAGCGAAGCCCAATATCCAATCGGTGATCCTTAAATCGATTTTATCACCAAGCCCAGGGGTTTCTTGGTGCGCCAAGACTCGAGAACCTAAAATGATCCCGTCAGTATCAATACCAACAATAATACGAATTGCACCATTGTAACCATCCGGCGCGACACTTTCGATTGCCATTGCGGTAGGTACGCCCGCTTTGGTCGCGATATAAAGTGGCTGAGCAGCGTCACTACCAAGTAAGGGATCACGCACTAGCGTACAAGAGGCATAGAGTTCGTTATCGTGTAGGTCATGTGGAATAACCTCATTTAACGTTGCCTGCAATTGAGCTCGTTCTTGCGCGAGAATTTGATCTTTTGTGAGATATTGAGTCAACGCGACCACACCAGTCGAGGCGCAAGCGAAGATTGCAAGTATAAGCCCATTTTTACGAATCGAATTTAACATAGCCATTAATGTCCGTAAGTTCTAGGTTTAGTGTAGTAATCAATAAGTGGTACGCACATGTTGGCAAGAAGTACCGCGAAAGCGACGCCATCTGGAAACCCACCCCAGGTACGTATGACAAAGACCATAACCCCTATAAAAGCGCCGAATATTAATCTGCCTTTAACCGTTGTCGATGCTGATACCGGGTCAGTAGCAATGAAAAATGCCCCCAACATTGTTGCACCGGATAATAGGTGTAGCAATGGTGAGGCGGATTCGCCAGGGAAGACCAGAGCAAATAAACCACTGATTATCACCAACGCACCGAGGAAGGCAACAGGGATATGCCACTGAATAATGCGTAGTTTAAGCAGCACCAGTCCGCCGGCTAAATACGCCAAGTTTACCCACTCCCAGCCGATACCCGCTAAACCGGAGAAGATCGGTTGCTGAAAAATTTCTGTGGCAGTGTAACTGTTTTTAAAGCCTGTTTTTAATGCATCCAGTGGCGTCGCCATCGTAATGCCATCAATTCCAGTTCTAATTTGCTGTAACGAGTAGCCATCTACGTCAAAGCCGGTAAAGATCAGCGAAAACGTATCTTGGAACGTGATTGACTCACCGCTCAGAGAGAGTGGGGTAATCCAGCTGGTCATTTCTACAGGGAATGAAATAAGGAGCACGACATACGCGACCATCGCGGGGTTAAATGGGTTTTGCCCCAGTCCGCCGTAAAGATGTTTAGCGATAATAATCGCAAAAATTAAACCGATGACAACCACCCACCATGGCGACATTGGCGGGATAGCTATCGCTAATAACCACGCAGTAACTAGCGCGCTATAATCGCTAAGCGCCCGTTTTGGAGAGCGTTTGCGAAGCAGCATCACCAACGCTTCAAGCGCTAAGCCAATGACAAGAGCCAAACACAGCTGGATAATGGTGCCCCAGCCAAAGAAGTAGCTTTGGGTGAGTAAGCCCGGTAGTGCACACAGTGCCACGCCTTTCATGAGATCGGGGGTACGCTTGCGATTGTGCGCATGCGGAGAGCTAGCAATAAAGAACGCCACTAGTTGTTCTCCTTATCTTGTTGTTCATTTTTAATCTTACGTGCCTTTGCACGGGCAATTGCCGCCGCAACTGCGGCTTTTTTCGGGTCACTGCTAGCCGATGCTGCATCGTCTGAATCTGGCTGAGTCTCGCTTGGCGTGACAGGTTGCGCAGGCTTTTCTGCTTGCTGCGCTTTGCGTGCCTTTGCACGGGCAATTGCCGCCGCAACCGCGGCTTTTTTCGGGTCACTGCTAGCCGATGCTGCATCGTCTGAATCTGGCTGAGTCTCGCTTGGCGTGACAGGTTGCGCAGGCTTTTCTGCTTGCTGCGCTTTGCGTGCCTTTGCACGGGCAATTGCTGCCGCAACAGCCGCTTTTTTCGGGTCGCTGCTGACCGATGCTGCGTCGTCTGAATCTGGCTGGGCCTCGCTTGGCGCGACAGGTTGCGCAGGCTTTTCTGCTTGCTGTGCTTTACGCGCTTTTGCACGGGCAATTGCCGCAGCAACCGCAGCTTTTTTCGGGTCACTGCTAGCCGATGCTACATCGTCTGAATCTGGCTGAATCTCGCTTGGCGTGGCAGGTTGCGCAGGCTTTTCTGCTTGCTGTCCTTTACGCGCTTTTGCTCGGGCAATTGCCGCAGCAACCGCAGCTTTTTTCGGGTCACTGCTAGCCGATGTTACATCGTCTGAATCTGGCTGAGCCTCGCTTGGCGTGACAGGTTGCGCAGGCTTATCTACTTGCTTCGCTTTGCGTGCTTTCGCGCGGGCAATTGCCGCCGCAACCGCGGCTTTTTTCGGGTCACTGCTGAGCGATGCTGCGTCGTCTGAGTCTGGCTGAGCCTCGCTTGGCGTGGCAGGTTGCGCAGGCTTATCCGTTTGCTGCGCTTTACGCGCCTTCGCACGAGCAATTGCAGCAGATACAGCGGCTTTTTTCGGGTCTGAGTCGATGGTTTGTTCTGATTGCGATAGTGTTACTTCTGCTTCAGATGCTTGTTGTGCCTTACGGGCTTTTGCACGGGCAATAGCGTCGGCAACCGCTGATTTTTTATCATCGGATTGAGCGGCATTATCTGCAGCAGATTGGCTTGCTTTTCGCTCTCGAGCGAGGCGTTTACGCTCTTCCCTTAACTTCGCCATCTCACTGTTATCGGGCTCTGCGGAATCGGAGGCTTTTGCCGCTGCTTGCTTGGCTTTAGCACGAGCGATTGCCGCCGCTACGGCAGGTTTTACTTCGTCGTTTTTAGGTTCAGCTTTTTGTGCTTTCACTCTTGCAATTGCCGCGGCAACGGCATCATCACCATTTGAGGTCGCCATCTGTTTACGACGATCATCGGCGGCTTTTTTAAAGCGGTTTTCTCGTTCAGCCTTATCTCGTTCCAAGCGCGCTTTTCGCTCTTCAAACCGCACTCTTGCGCGCTCTGCTGCTTCGGCTTCTTTTGTCCGAGTTCGGATCTCAGCTTTTGCTTGGCGATAGTACTGAACCAGTGGGATTTCACTTGGGCAGACAAAAGCGCAGGCTCCGCACTCTATACAGTCTTTGAGGTTTAGTTCTTCACATTTATCGAATTCTTGTGATTTTGCGTACCATTGAAGTTGCTGCGGTAACAACGAGGCAGGGCAGGCTTCTGCGCATTGGCTACAACGTATACATGCCATCTCATCTTGGCGTGGGTCAATCTCACGAGAGGTTGGCGCCAAGATACAGTTAGACGTTTTGGTAATCGGCACATTTGCGTGCGGAAGAGTGAATCCCATCATGGGGCCACCCATAATTAAACGGGGGGCTTTTTTGTCCGCTTTATAACCAAACTCATCGAGCAGTGATTGCACCGGGGTACCGATTCTCGCCCAGACATTTTGCGGTTGTTTAAAGGCTTTTCCGGTTAGAGTGACCACACGCTCTAAGAGAGGCTCTGCATTGCAAATAGCACGCTTAATCGCGTACGCGGAGCCAATATTTTGCACTAAAAGGCCAATATCTGCCGGTATACCACCAACTGGAACCTCTAGGTTAGTCAGTATTTTAATTAACTGTTTTTCGCCACCGGATGGGTATTTTGTTGGGATCACACGAATGACGATATCGTCATCTTTTGCGGCAACTTCCAAGGCTTTAATAGCGTCAGGTTTGTTATCTTCAATGCCAATAATGGTCAGTTTCGGCTGTAAAATATGCTTGAGGACTCGGATTCCTTCAATGACATCGTCAGCGTAGTCTTGCATGAGTCGGTCATCGGCGGTGATATAAGGCTCACACTCAGCAGCGTTTAAGATCAGGATGTCTGTTCTTTGTAAACCTGCTTGAATTTTCTTGGCGGTGGGAAAGCCTGCTCCACCCATCCCTGAGATACCCGCTTGACGAAGTGTTTCAATAAGTTGCTCAGGTTGCGATAAGTGATAGTCGTTTACAGGCTCTCGCTCGATCCACTTATCTTCGCCATCAGGTTTAATGATGATGCATAAATCAGTCAGTCCGGAAGGGTGAGCGACCGTTCTTGGCTCAATCGCTATGACTTGACCGGATGTCGGTGCGTGAACTGGTAGCATAAACGCCGCGTTCACTTCACTCAGTGGTTGGCCTTTTAATACCAGACTGCCCACTTCAACTAGCAAATCTCCGGGTTTACCGATGTGTTGCTTAATAGGGATCACCAACTCAGCAGGAATTGAAGCGCGAGAGATAGCTTTCTTGTTGGACTGCTTTTTATTTTCAGCTGGATGGACTCCACCTGGGAAATCCCATAATGAGCCAGATTGAATTTGTTCAATAAGTGACAACATACCCTACCTACTGCTTATTTGGCTGAGTGTTTGAATCGGTAATATTAACCACCGGAATGGTATTTAATTGCCATTTCCAAGTATCAACGGTGGCCTGGACTGGAATCATTTCAATACAATCGGTTGGGCAAGGCGCAACACACAGATCACATCCAGTACATTCATCCTTTATTACGGTATGTAATGCTTTAGTGCCGCCAACAATGGCGTCAACCGGACAGGCTTGAATGCATTTGGTGCAGCCAATACACATATCTTCATGGATAAACGCGACTTTTTTCAGCGATTTCTCATCATCATGGGCGGAGCTTTCGACTTCAACGCCCATTAAATCGGCGAGCTTCTCAATGGTAGCTTGACCGCCAGGAGGGCACTTATTGATAGCATCGCCATTTGCGATAGCTTCCGCGTAAGGTTTACATCCTGGGTAGCCACATTGACCACATTGCGTTTGCGGCAAAATAGCATCAATTTGTTCGACAATAGGATCGGCTTCCACTTTGAATTTAATGGAGGCGAAGCCAAGTATTGCGCCAAAAAAGGCGGCGAGGACGACAATCGCCGTTACTGCAATAATTATCGCGCTCATTACAGTTTCACCAAGCCAGTAAAGCCCATAAAGGCAAGAGACATTAGCCCTGCTGTGATCATTGCAATGGACGCACCTTTAAACGGAGCTGGCACATCAGCAGCCGTGATACGTTCACGCATAGAAGCAAATAGAATTAACACCAATGAAAAACCGACAGCCGCACCAAAACCATAAATTATGGACTCCATGAAATTATGATTTTCATTAATGTTGAGCAATGCAACACCTAGTACGGCACAGTTGGTCGTAATAAGTGGCAGGAAAATACCCAGAAGGCGATACAAGGTAGGACTGGTTTTGTGAACGACCATTTCAGTAAATTGCACAACAACGGCAATAACTAGGATAAAACTCATGGTTCTTAGGTACTGAATACCAAGAGGAATGAGAATATAAGTTTCAACAAGGTACGCACACACTGAGGCCAAGGTAAGGACGAACGTCGTCGCCAACCCCATGCCGATTGCGGTTTCTAATTTTTTTGATACACCCATGAAAGGGCATAAGCCAAGAAATTTTACCAGTACAAAGTTATTGACGAGGACTGTGCCCACAAGCAATAGGAAATATTCGGTCATAATAGTAAGTGTAAAGAGCTCCGATCTGGTTATTATCGTGCTTTGTGTGGCTAATAACAACCAATGAAACATAAGGTTTTATTGGTTTGTCGTAAATTTATTGGTTTCTAGCAAATTTGTCGGACTTCTGGTCAATATTGTTCGCTTCTTGTGAACAGTCTGGGTTCTATCTGAAATGGTTAGCGCTTAGAGATATTGATTCGTCTTACGAGAGTTTGTCCACTTTGGGTGTGATGGCCAGTGTCAAAGACTTTAGAATTGATGACATCTAGAACGAAAAAAGCCGCATCAGATGATGCGGCTTTTCGAATTTGGCTCCCCCTGCAAGACTTGAACTTGCGACATACGGATTAACAGTCCGCCGTTCTACCTACTGAACTAAGGGGGAATTGCTTTAGCGCGGCGAATATTAGCGATAGCGAGGTTTTGAGTCAATGGTTTTTTCAAAAAAATAAAAACAAAATATTCTTAGAAATATCTTTACTTTCTTGGATGCCTTATCAGATATGAGGTGTTTTTAGTTATCCACCAAAATTGTGGATAAAGGTGTTAATTGCCCGGTACAAAAGTTATTAACTGACATAAATGAAAATAAGGAGTGTGAATAACTTGCAGGGGATGTTTGTAAAGTTATTGATTTTATTGTGTTTTTCTGGGTTTTTTAAATAATTTAGAGAGTTGAGTTATTCTCATAATTGAGAGTGTTCTAAAAATTTGGGGACAAGCCGTGGATGAAATTTACGATCAACACGTGGCAGCTTGGAGTAGGAGGGCGATTAATATACCTAAACTCGCGGAGAAAAGCGAGCAAAGAGTTGCAAAAGTAGCGGAGTAACGGCGACAATATGAGCGGGATAAACAAAGGACTCGGTATCATGGCAAAACACTTCGAATTAGTTTCAGATTATCAGCCCTCAGGCGATCAACCCGCTGCTATTGAGCAGTTGCTAGAAGGTCTTGATTCTGGTCTCGCGCACCAAACCTTGCTAGGGGTCACGGGTTCGGGTAAGACTTTTACCTTGGCAAACGTAGTCGCAACGGCACAGCGCCCTGCTATCATTCTTGCTCCAAATAAAACACTAGCTGCGCAGTTGTACGGAGAGATGAAGGCTTTTTTCCCGAATAACGCTGTAGAGTACTTTGTTTCTTACTACGATTATTATCAACCAGAAGCGTATGTGCCAACGACGGATACCTTTATTGAAAAGGACTCTTCCGTTAACGCCCATATTGAGCAGATGCGTTTGTCTGCAACCAAAGCATTACTCGAACGCAAAGATGCCATTATTGTTGCGTCTGTTTCTGCGATTTATGGTCTGGGTGATCCGCAGTCGTATTTAAAAATGATGCTACACGTGACTCGAGGAGATGTGCTGGATCAGCGAGATATTATCCGCCGTTTGGCTGAGCTTCAGTACTCACGTAATGATGTTGCGTTTGAACGTGGTCAGTTCCGAGTTAGAGGTGAAGTCATTGATGTATTTCCTGCCGAATCCGATCAAGAAGCTGTCCGGATTGAGATGTTTGATGATGAAATCGACTGTATTAGTCTCTTTGACCCGTTAACGGGGGTTGTCGTTCAACGTGACCTTGCCCGCTATACCATTTACCCTAAAACTCACTACGTAACGCCAAGAGAACGTATTCTTGAAGCGATCGAAGAGATAAAAGTAGAGCTAAAGTCTCGCCAGGCTTACTTAACCGAAAATAATAAATTACTCGAAGAGCAACGAATTTCTCAGCGCACTCAGTTCGATCTTGAGATGATGAATGAATTAGGCTTTTGCTCGGGCATCGAAAACTACTCACGTTATTTGAGTGGTCGTAGTGAGGGTGAGCCGCCCCCGACGCTATTTGATTATTTACCTGCTGACGGTTTACTCATTATCGACGAATCCCACGTGACAGTTCCACAAATCGGGGCGATGTATAAAGGCGACCGTTCTCGTAAAGAAACGTTAGTGGAATATGGTTTTCGTTTACCATCGGCACTGGATAATCGTCCGATGAAATTTGATGAATTTGAGATGCTGGCACCGCAAACGATTTATGTTTCTGCCACGCCTGGTAATTATGAAATGGAAAAATCAGTGGGTGCGGTGGCGGATCAAGTTGTCCGCCCTACTGGCTTGTTAGACCCAGAGCTTGAAGTGAGACCAGTCGCGACTCAAGTGGATGACTTGCTATCGGAAGCCAAGAAGCGAGCGGCAAAAGACGAGCGTGTGTTGGTGACGACGTTGACGAAGCGTATGGCAGAGGATTTAACAGAATATCTGAGCGAACATGGCGTACGTGTTCGTTATTTGCACTCTGATATTGATACCGTTGAGCGAGTAGAGATAATCCGCGATCTTCGTTTAGGTGTGTTTGATGTCCTTGTCGGGATCAACTTGTTACGAGAAGGTCTTGATATGCCTGAAGTTTCGCTGGTTGCCATTTTAGACGCCGATAAAGAAGGTTTCCTTCGCTCTGAACGCTCGTTAATCCAGACGATAGGTCGTGCCGCGAGGCACTTAGAAGGTCGCGCTATTTTGTACGCGGATAAGATCACTAAATCGATGGAAAAAGCGATGGGCGAAACTAGCCGACGTCGTGAAAAACAGCACGCTTACAATGAGCTTAATGGATTGGTCCCAATGGCATTGAAAAGAAATGTTAAGGATATTATGGAGCTGGGCAGCGCGACGAAAGCCCGTAATAAGCAACCGTCTAAGCAAGTACCATTATCAAAAGTAGCGGAGCCATCTCAAACTTATGTTGCAATGTCTTCTCAAGACATTGAGAAACAGATCCTCACACTTGAAGGGGAGATGTATCGCCATGCTCAGAACCTTGAATTTGAGCAAGCCGCCCAAAAACGTGATGAAATAGAAAAGCTTAGAGCACATTTTATTGCTAACAGTTAACAAAACTCGCCATCTTTGTTAGTGTGCTCAAATATTGGTCATAGAAGTGTTGGCCATAGATTAGAATTAGCCTTAGACGTTATGCTCAGTTTGCATTCGTTTATCATGATAGTAGTTAGGAATTATGCAGCAGATTATTAGTGAGCCAAAATCTCGGTATCTATTAATGGTAGAAGATACCGCTTCCGTTGCCGCGCTTTATCGCTCATACCTGACACCGCTCGGTATTGACATTAACATCGTTGGTAATGGGCGAGATGCGATCCAGAGCCTTGCTCACCGCACTCCAGATTTAATATTGCTCGATTTGCGTCTACCGGATATGACTGGAATGGATGTTCTTGATGCTGTTCGCGAAGTGAACCCTAATGTGCCAGTTATTTTCATGACGGCACATGGCTCTATCGATATAGCTGTAGATGCAATGCAACATGGTGCGCAAGACTTTTTAATTAAACCTTGTGAAGCTGACCGGCTACGTGTCACGGTGAATAACGCGATTCGTAAAGCGTCAAAAATGCGCAATGAACTTAATGAAACGGGTAGCCCAAGCTATCAAGGGTTCATTGGTAGTAGTCAGACAATGCAGGCGGTGTATCGTACAATCGATTCGGCAGCGACCAGTAAAGCCAGCATTTTCATCACCGGTGAAAGTGGCACCGGCAAAGAAGTATGCGCGGAAGCGATCCATGCAGCGAGTCGACGTGGTGATAAACCTTTTATTGCGATTAACTGTGCGGCCATCCCTAAAGACCTGATTGAAAGTGAGCTATTTGGTCACGTTAAAGGCGCGTTTACCGGGGCGGCCACCGATCGCCAAGGCGCAGCGGAGCTTGCCGATGGGGGCACGTTATTTCTCGATGAGCTGTGTGAAATGGATTTAGAACTGCAGACCAAATTACTGCGTTTTATTCAAACCGGAACCTTTCAAAAAGTAGGATCGTCGCGAATGAAAAAAGTCGACGTCCGCTTTGTATCTGCGACTAACCGAGATCCGTGGAGGGAAGTGGAAGAAGGGCGTTTTCGTGAAGATCTGTATTACAGATTATATGTGATACCGCTGCATTTGCCGCCGCTTCGAGAGCGGGGTGAAGATGTCATTGAAATCGCGTACTCATTGCTTGGTTTCATGTCGCACGAGGAAGGTAAGAGCTTTGTTCGTTTTTCTCCTGATGTTATTGATCGGTTTATTCAATATGAATGGCCAGGCAACGTGAGGCAGTTGCAAAATGTTCTGCGCAACGTGGTGGTGCTTAATCAAGGCAAAGAGATTTTATTGGACATGCTACCTCCACCACTCAATATTCCCGTTGAAGCGAAAGTGGTGACCATTGAGCCGGTCGCTAATATGGCCTTTCGACCGCAAGACATTGTCCCACTTCATCAAAGTGAGCGAGCGATCATTGAACAAGCTATCGAAGCCTGTGACGGAAATATCCCTATTGCAGCGGGCTATTTAAGTGTTAGCCCATCCACCATTTATAGAAAAATCCAAGCATGGAATGCCAGTGAGAAAAATACATGAATTATATGAATCACGATAAAGTGAAAAAATTAGGTTCTGAGATTGGAATGGATAATCTGCCTATTTTGCTTGGTATTTTTACCGGGGAGCTCGTGACCTATCAAGATCAGTTAACAACAGGGACGCTGAGTGACAAAGTGGCGTGCATGAAAGAAATCTCCCATGCGTTAAAAAGTAGTGCGGCCAGTTTTGGTGCTGAGGCGTTATGTGATTTTGCGCTTGCTGTCGATAGTGATGCAAAAGAACATGTGTTGCAGAACGACCAAAGCCGTATTGATGCGATGCTTACTCACTTACACGCAACGCATGGACAATATACTGAATTCTTGAATGGTTTGGATTGAATCGAGAATGAACGTAAGCTCATAACAAACTTAAGCTCATAGCAAACCTAGCAGGGTAAACCCCTAGGTTTGTTATGGGCCATAATTTGCTATCGAACTTGAAGTGGTAAACTCACGGTTTGATACTCAATGAAGCATCTGAGACTACTCTGATGACAACAGAGAGGTGATAGCATGCTTGAGCTTTTCACGATCATGGCGCCAATCGCGATTTGGCGAAGCAAGAGGTCGCGTGATGCATGGCCAATCTTCCATGAGCTCCGGATGCACTTCTTCACCAAGAATAATATCTAGCTTTCGGCCTTGTAGCGCACGTTCGCACCACTCTAGTTTTTGCTTCAACGTCATTCTTCCTGCCGGCCCGTATTCAGGCGACAAGTTCTCGACAAAAACAATTTTTGCCTGCTTGTTTTGATTCATCGCCTTGCTGATATCTGCGAGCAGTAATGGCGGCATAATACTGGTTAAAAAGCTGCCAGGGCCAAGAATAATACAATCGGCTTGTAATATGGCTTCCACCGCTTCTTTTGTTGCTGGCACAATCGGATCCAAGTCTAAGCGTTGTAAATCTTGCTCCATTTCGTCGACAGAGGTTTCACCAGTGACCCAGCTTCCTTCGACCGATAGCGCGGTAAGATCAGAAGGGTGTTCAGACATTGGAATAATATTGACGTCAACTTTAAGCATGCTCCGGATCAAGTCGATGGCCTCTAATGGACGAACCGACAAGTTATCGAGTGCGGTGAGCATGAGGTTGCCCAGATTGTGACCGTTTAGCTCTCCGGCGCCGCGAAAGCGGTATTCAAACATCATGGAGCTAATTGAAGGCTCGGTGATCAATTGATTGATACAGTTTCGAGTATCGCCCCATGCAATGCCACCTTGGCAGTCACGGATACGACCAGTGGAACCGCCATTATCGGTTGTCGCAACGATACCCGTTGCGTTGGAACCAAAATCGGCTAATGCCGCCAACATACGCCCAAGTCCATGACCGCCGCCAATTGCCACGACTTTTTTTGATGAATATATGCTCATCTTATTCTTCTTTTATGAATTATCTTATCTATACAAGATAAGGGAATTTGTTCAACTGATATACTCAGCTACAATAAAAATGATGAATATGTAAGGTTTTTTTACATTAGAGGTAGAAAACCATACTGTAATTGAGTATTTTACTCATAAAGCTGTCCTCGTGAAAATAGCGAAGATTGCCATAACTCCGAGCTCTACACGCTAAGTCTTCGCTGGTATAAGCCAAGATACGCCTCTAGAGCCAGTGACAAGTTGTCACCAGGGCAGAATTGGAAATGATTTTGCCTCCCGTATTTGGAAAGGTGTTCCGTGGCGCAACAATTTGAAGATAAATTCCATCGCAAGTTTTATTACTTGCGCTTGTCTGTTACCGATGTGTGTAACTTTAAATGCACTTATTGCCTCCCTGATGGCTATAAGCCGCCCGGTCAAAAACGACCGGCTTTTCTGACGCTTCCAGAAATTAAGCGCGTGGTTACTGCGTTTGCTGATTGTGGTACGTCCAAGGTTAGGATCACGGGTGGTGAGCCTAGTTTAAGAAAAGATTTCCCTCAGATTATCGAGACCGTTGCTAATACCCCTGGTATTGTCAAGGTCGCGACGACGACGAATGGCTATCGCATGGCTAAACAAGTCGATCAATGGCAGAGCGCCGGTTTAACCCATATCAATGTTAGCGTAGATAGTCTTGATCCTCGTATGTTTTACCAAATAACGGGTGAAAACAAGTTTGCCGAAGTGATGCAAGGTATCGATCGTGCGCTTGAGATTGGCTACAACCAAGTCAAGGTCAACGTCGTATTGATGAAAGATCTTAATGCCAAAGAACTTCCAGCTTTCCTTCGTTGGATCAAAGATCGTCCTATTCAGTTAAGATTCATTGAGCTTATGCAAACGGGTGAGATGGATGACTTGTTTCAAAAGCATCATGTATCCGGTGTCGACATCCGCAATCAACTTATCGCTAATGGCTGGATTTTAAAAGCCAGAAGCGAAAACGATGGTCCAGCACAAGTTTTCGTACACTCGGATTATCGTGGTGAGATTGGTTTGATCATGCCGTATGAAAAGAACTTTTGTGAAAGCTGTAATCGTCTAAGAGTCTCTGCGATGGGCAAGCTACACTTGTGCTTGTTTGGCGATCACGGTGTAGAGTTGCGAGATTTGCTACAGCAAGATACTCAAGAACAAGCATTGATCGAGCGCATTCAAGCGCAACTGCAAACTAAATCAGTGAGTCATTTCTTACAGGATGGAAATTCTGGAATGACACCTCACTTAGCTTCAATTGGCGGCTAGTTCGTACTGAGTCGCTCCATAAATTATAAATAAATTTTGATAGGGTGAACAAATCATGGGTCACGCAGAAAGTAAATTTGTGCCAGCTAACATTGCAGTGTTAACCGTTTCTGATACACGTACAGAAGACAACGACACATCGGGTCGTTATTTAGTTGAGAACTTGCAAGACGCAGGGCATACCCTTGCGGACAAGAAAATTGTTATTGATGACATCTACCAAATTCGCGCTATCGTTTCACAGTGGATCGCGGATGAATCGGTACAAGCTGTGATGATCACGGGTGGTACGGGATTTACGTCTCGTGATAGCACGCCAGAAGCATTAGTCCCGTTGTTTGATAAGCAAGTGGAAGGTTTTGGTGAGCTGTTCCGTCAAGTTTCTTACGAAGAGATTGGCACATCAACGATTCAATCTCGCGCCATTGCCGGTTTTGCTAATCACACGGTGATTTTTGCTATGCCTGGTTCAACGGGCGCTTGTCGCACAGGTTGGACGAAGATTATTAAGCAGCAGATGGACGCGAGCCATCGCCCTTGTAACTTTATGCCACATCTAAGTATCTAAGGGAGCTGGAATGTCAGAGTTTACTCATATTAATGCGTCAGGCGAAGCCAATATGGTGGACGTTTCTGCCAAAGCAGAAACCGTACGCGAAGCTCGCGCAGAAGCGTTTGTTCACATGGCACCTGAAACATTAAAGATGATTACTTCTGGAAATCATCACAAAGGTGACGTGTTTGCGACCGCTCGTATTGCTGGTATTCAAGCAGCGAAGAAAACATGGGATCTTATTCCTCTATGTCACCCGTTGCTGCTATCCAAGGTTGAAGTTCAACTAGAAGCTATCGAAGCCGAAAACAAAGTTCGCATAGAGTCTGTGTGTAAGCTGGCGGGTAAAACTGGCGTAGAAATGGAAGCCCTCACTGCAGCGTCTGTAGCAGCGCTAACGATATATGACATGTGTAAAGCTGTGCAGAAAGATATGGTGATTGAAAACGTCCGTTTACTTGAAAAAACGGGCGGAAAATCGGGACACTTTAAGGTGGAATCATGATTAAAGTACTGTTTTTCGCACAAACACGTGAGTTGTTAGGCACTGATAGCGTAGAGCTTGAAGGTGAGTTCTCATCCATCGAAGCGGTACGTGCTCACTTAGCAAATCAAGAAGGTAAGTGGTCACTTGCTCTTGAAAGTGGCAAGTTATTGGCCGCTCGTAATCAAGATATTGTCGCGATGACCGAAGCTGTGATTGACGGTGATGAGATAGCGTTTTTCCCTCCTGTGACTGGTGGCTGATATGAAGCCAAGAGTAACAGTACAAGCCGACGACTTTAACGTGGGTGAAGAGTATGACGCTTTAGCTCAAGGTACCGCATCGGGCGCTGTAGTGACGTTTGTTGGCAAAGTGCGTGATATGAACCTTGGTGATGATGTGGTTGGGCTTTCTCTAGAGCACTACCCAGGCATGACGGAAAGATCGTTGGAAGCTATCTGTGATGAAGCTGAAAACCGTTGGTTACTCAACGGAATCCGTGTGATTCATCGTGTTGGTGATATGGACGCTGGCGATCAAATTGTATTTGTTGGTGTATCGAGTGCTCATCGCGGCGCGGCTTTTGAAGCGTGCGAATTCGTGATGGATTACCTTAAAACCAAAGCGCCATTTTGGAAAAAAGAACGCACGACGCAATCAACGCGTTGGGTTGATTCTAGAGAGTCCGATGCTCAAGCTGCCTCAAGATGGCAACAAGAAGACTAAGTGTTTCAAGGAGAATAAGCGTTCAATGGCTGATTAAATAGGCGAACAAAAACGTTATCGTTCGATTAAGCTATTAAATAGAAAAGCACACGTATCCAATAATCCGAATTGGATACGTGTGCTTTTTTGTATGTGCGGTTATCGCCACTCCTCAACAGTTAGTTGAGCGTATCTAAATAGGCGCTGATAACCTGCTGCACACCATTTTCGCTGTTACTTGGCGCACTGAATTTTGCATACGTTTTTACTTTTTCGTGTGCGTTGTCAACAGCATAAGAATGATAGCTGGCCTGCAGCATCTCTACGTCATTAAAGTAATCGCCGAAACTCATGGTTTGTTCGTGTGTAAAGCCAAGCGTTTCTTGGAGGTGACGTATCGCTGTGCCTTTTGAAGCTTGGGCATTCATGACATCGAGCCAGATCTTGGCGCTGACGACGACTTGATGGTCATGGCCAAATCCTTTGTCGATAGCGGGGAATACGTGCTTTTCTGTACCATCAAAATGGCAAATGGCGACTTTAATGAAATCATCATCAACACTGAGTAAATCTGAAACAGATTCACGGCGGTGGTAGTACTTGGCAATCTCTTCTAGTGCCTGACTATCATCTGTTTCTATGTAGGCTGAACGCTTTCCACATAAAACGACATACGCGTTAGGGATTTTGCGAACTTCAGTAATGATGCGATGAATAGCTGATTTGTCTATTTCACAACTATACAGCTCTTTACCTTGGTGCATGACAATCGTGCCGTTTTCAGCGATAAACATCATCTCATCTTGAATTGGCGCAAAGGTTTCTAACAGGCTGTAGTACTGGCGACCAGACGCAGCACAGAATAGGATGCCTTTGTCACAGATTTGGCGGTGTAGGTCCAAGAAATCAGCGGGCAGCTTACCTTGTGGATCAAGCAGTGTTCCGTCCATATCAGAGGCAATAAATTTTATGTTATTAGTAGGCATTCGCACTTTCTCGTTAAGGGTACTGGCCGATTATAAGATGATTCAGTTTCATGTCATAGCGTGAAACTGAATCGTTAAAGGGCTATTTGTTACATCGAGACGTTTTGTAACGAAAGTTACGATAGTAAGCGGAATATTTAAGTCCCATTTCTGTGTTGTACTCACCAGCCCAATTACTAATTTGTGGGTCGATGGCCCAAACATTCATCATGGCTCTGAGTTTCGTGTCCGATTTCATTGGAATCGGAAGGTGTTTTGAGTGCCTGACCTTATAAACAATCTGGCCATCGATAAACCAGCGGATGACGCGGTGGTTCCATTCAATAGCATAGGTATGGAAATCTTCAGAGGCATCAAAATCCAAATAATGAATGTATTCGTTTTTCTGTTCATAGCTATTATCGTTAGTCCAAAAGTTAAACTGGACTAAATTAGTATTGGAACCAAGAAATTCGATGTCAATTTCGTTGTGAAGCCCATTACCATCATCAGGTTGATCATAAGGACCAGCAAACAAGAAAAAGGCACTTATGACACCGTCGGCTTTTATCGGCTTAATGTCTACTTGAAAGCAGCCATTACCGTAAAAATCTAATGTCCTAATTTCCCCAGAAATGATATCCAAATAGCCATGATTGTCTTCAGTATTCTCTAAGTGTATCGCCATTCCACTTGGACTAAACTCAACTTGACTATCTTGCCAGCGGTTTAGAAAGGGGTATCCATTTTCCCAATCGTGAGCGAGAAACCAGCGTGAACGGTCTAATTCATTGAAACCGTCTGAAAATGGGGTGTCAGCATATGACAGCGAGCTCAGCCCTGCGGTGAGTAGCACTAGGCATTCTTTTTTCATCAGTTATGTCCTTGCTTTAGGCGTCAATAATTCTTCCGTAAACATAACTAGTGTGACGGTTTCTAGAAAAAACTGACGTCTAGTTTTTGAGAAATAGCCAATAAGATGCTGAGCAACGTTATGATTACTCAGCGGGCAGCTAGCGTAAGTCATTGAGGTCGCACAGATATGATGAGGTATGTCGCTTTAGAAAATTAGAGCTTGCGAGAAGAGGCGGCTGAATTACAATTGGTGACTAGTTAGTTAACGCAAGATAAGGGAATGAGCTTGTCAATTATTAAAGAATGTATCAGAACCGTCGGCAGAGGCTCTCGCGGGCGAGGTCCACTAACACAAGAACAAGCCAGAACAGTCATGCAGCAATATGTCGACGGCCAAATCGACGATGATCAAGTGGCGATGCTGCTCATGCTCATTCGTGTAAGAGATGAGACCGCAGAAGAAATCGCTGGATTTGTTGAGGCATTGAAACCGAAAAATCACCATGTTCAAGCTGATTTCGATTGGCCTTTGTACGCAGGAAAGCGCGTAGGTCAAATGTCGGGTAAGCCTTGGCATTTACTTGCCGCGAGTATTTTGGCGGAAAACGGCGTAAAAGTGTTGCTTCATGGCGATCTGGATAAAGAAAGTGAGCGTATTCATGCTCGCGACTGCCTGTTGTCACTCAACATCACCAAGGCAGACGACATTGAGCATGCTGGGCAAATGTTAGCGCAGCAAAATATCGCGTATTTACCGCTCAGCCACTTCTCACCGTTAGCGAAACGAATGCTAGATTGGAAGCATCGCTACGGATTAAGAACGCCTATCAATACGGTGATAAGAGCACTGAATCCGGCAAATGCCCCCTATGGAATGAGAGGCAGCTTTCACCCTGGCTTTCAAGAGTTACATGCTCAAATAGAACACTTGCTCGTTCGTCATGCAGGAAGTGAACATGAATACAAGCGCATGTTGTCTTTTAAAGGACAGTCCGGGGAAACGGAGTTTAACCCTAAGGTAAGCCAAACCGTGTGGTGGGTAGAGGGCGATTCGGTGCATTCAACCTATATCGAAGAAACGATGCAGGACAGAGAAGTACCGAAATATTGTCCGTTTGAGACGCCGCAAGATGAATGGCAACTCATGGCCAATACCGTTGTGGCAACGCTAGCTGCGGCACTTTTCACCATGTCAGGCGATTATTCATTGTCGGTATCAAAAGCTGAATCGTATTGGTCTGCGTATTGTCGCAATACTTATACAACGGATTTAAGCCAGTCTTTAAAAACGTGCTAAACCATGAATAGCAGTTTGCCGTATTATTTGAGCTGACGGTTATCTAGGCGCTAGCGCACTGCTTTCCGAGTAACCAAATCACTCGTTTTGGTTACTCGCTATTGTGTCTGCCGCCATGCTAATCGTTTTATTCATTTTCCAAGGAATTCAATGAATGATGTCTAAAGTCAGCTTGTTGCAAATCGATGAAAACTCTCCGCTAATTAGTGCCTTAGCGTCCATGTTTCACTCTGAATGGCCTGACTTTAAGGTCAGTGACTTAGGTATTTCAAATCCAGAAGTCCCATTACCCATTGCTGCTTTATCAGATGGTAAGTTAATTGGTGGCTTGGCCTTTTCCCTATTTGAGGAGCCGGGATGCACTCATAAAGTCGTTTGGTTAAACGCCGTCTATGTTAGGTGTGATTTCCGTGGGCAAGGAATAGCAAGCCAGCTGATTCGATATGCTCAAAGACAACTCAAACCCTCTCAATCTGGTCTGTATGCATACACAAATGTTCCAGCCCTGTATCAATCACTGGGTTGGTCAGAGATTGATACAGAGTCGGAGCCAAACCATAAAGTCATGAGAGTATCTCGAACCCCTCAACGACAGGTTTAGAGCGCTTTAAAGGACAGACCCCGAAAGCATGATTTAGTTTCTATCGGTGACTTATTGCCGGGAATACTCGATGTAAAGGACGGTCGTGAAAGGTTTGTTAGAAATGCCTGAGCTCTCCTTACGTTCTATCCTAAGACTTATATTCTAATGTCTTCGCCCTCATTTCATACTTAGCCGAGCTAAACATTTACACACAGTTTTGTGTTAAAAATTTGTTGATACCAAGTATATTAATAATTACTCTGATGATGAATTATTGAGGAGAGCAAAGATGGCTACATTTCAATTTTACCAAAAAGATAAAGTACTATTACACTTGGATGTCAGTAGTCCATCATTTTTAGCAGAAAGTGAACAACTCATTGATCAAGGGTTTGAGTGCATTGGTGATATTGTAGAAGCCGAAAATAGTCAGATAGCGCATGAAAAATTTAAAACGATTCATGGTGATGAATTAAAAGTTTTGGCGAAATCGCAATTGGTGGTGGGAGTTGTTACCGCGGGAACTGCTGGGCTGTAAAGCTGAAGTATTGCGTCATATAGGCGTTAGTCAGTACAAATGTTTTTCAATTGCACTGACGTTCGCTTAAAGTCTATCGGTTAATAAGAGAGCTAAACCAATGGTCGTGGGTTATTATGGTTACTCTCTGTTTATCAAATCACATCGGTGCGTTGCATGAATTTCGCTTCAGCCTTTGAGTAGCACTGACCATCTAACATTCGGGTAAATTGAAATTGCCGTGTGTTGGTTGCAAAAGGCAGGCAGAAAATGAAAGCAATTCGAGGGCGTAAGCTTTAATCCCTCTCGTGCTAATTTCCTAACTTCCTTACTTCCTTACTTACGTTATGCCTTCATAAAGTGCTCTTCCAACGTTTCACTATTAGCTTCTGAAAGTAGCGCCATAAACCAGTCAATATCGAGCTCCGATAGGGTTGTTTTTACCACGAAGGCGCAATGAAGCGATTGTGATGTGAGATGTGCCTGCCTAAACCCTAGCGAAGCGTCACCCCCATCCACCGATAGTGTTTTCTCTGCGTCGATACGCATGTAATCAGTGAGTGCCACGATCAACTGCATTGGATTTTTCTGCGATGCAATCCGATATAAATACCCTCCGGAGACCTTTTGTTGCGCCCAATAGTCGATGTTACTCAGGTTCAAAGGGAGTTGGCTAAAGAGCAGAGCTTCACACCGTTGTGGCCATGCTGATAGGGATACTGGCGTGTGTTTGAATTCAGGTTGACCAGAGTTAACGTCTGAGTTTGGCTCAATGAGCGAACAAGGTTTACCGTTGCTGGCGGTTGAGTTGTTCCAATGTATCGGCATAAACAGCTGGTTTGGTGTCATAGCGGTAGAGCAATGAACACGGGCTTGAATGGCTGTTTGAGTGTTGT
This sequence comes from Vibrio cionasavignyae, assembly GCF_050337155.1. Taxonomy (NCBI): domain Bacteria; kingdom Pseudomonadati; phylum Pseudomonadota; class Gammaproteobacteria; order Vibrionales; family Vibrionaceae; genus Vibrio; species Vibrio cionasavignyae. The sequence goes on along the minus strand of NZ_JAKJSR010000015.1, from coordinate 16,144 downwards.
TTATGCTGGCGATGTGTCCATGCTTAACGCCGAAGCGTTGTGCGGTATCAGGGTGAACGGTGACATACGGCTCAGGTGAATGGCTTGCCAGACTGGTTGATAATCCGGTACGGCTCATGGTGTGCCAGTGATCACGTGCTCGTCCACTGTTAAGAATTAACGGTAACTCTCGAGAGGGGCTACTTCTCGGTGCCTGGTGGCGAACGGCAATAAATTGCGCACGCTTGTTGGGAGTAAAAAATTGATTATCGCTAAATAAACGGTGGTTGACGATCTCAGATTGTCGCTCTGTGACTGGCCATTGCTGGGGGGACAATCGGCTATAGCCTTTATCATCAAGTGAAGTGAGACCAATCAGGTTGAGGTCGCGTTGGCCTGCCTCATTGCCGAGTGTTGTCATCATGGCGTATTCGCTGAAAATTTGTCCTTCATGCAAGTAATTAAACGCTGAGGCAAAGCCCATTTTTTTCGCGACCTGACTGATGATCCACCAATCTGGTTTTGCAAGCGCAGGGCTTGGCAGGAGGCGGCGTTGGCGTGAAATACGTCGCTCTGAATTGGTCACGGTACCTGATTTTTCACTCCAACCTTGAGAGGGGAGGATAACGTCAGCGAACTGGGTCGTTTCGGTATCTTGGATGCAGTCCGACACGACAACGAAGGGACACTGACGCAGTGCTGCTTGGATCTTTTGGCTATCAGGAAGGCTCACTACAGGATTGGTGGCCATTATCCATACCGCTTTGATTTTGCCAGATTCAATGGCATCAAACAGTTCAATAGCTTTTAAACCGGGCTTGGTGGCCAGTTGGCTGGTTTGCCAATAGTCTTGGATAAGGGATTGGTGTTGTGGGTTATCAAACTCCATGTGACTGGCGAGTGTGTTGGCAAGGCCACCCACTTCTCGACCGCCCATTGCATTTGGCTGACCAGTTACAGAGAAGGGCCCTGCGCCAGGCTTGCCTATTTTGCCTGTCGCTAAGTGACAGTTGAGTATGGCATTCACTTTGTCTGAGCCTTGGCTGGATTGATTCACGCCTTGAGAGTATACGGTGACGACCTTTTCAGTCTTGGCAAATAATGTATAGAAACGCTCAAGCTTTTCTAAATCAAGCCCTGTTACCTCTAGGGTGTTTTTTTCAGTGTTAGCCATCTTCAGCGCGGCATCAAAACCGTCGGTGTAAGCGTCGATATAGTCATGATTAAGGTGTTTGTGAGTACAAAGATACGCCAATAAGCCATTGAACAACGCCACATCGGAGCCAGAGTTAAGGGCTAGGTGCAGATCTGCGATCTCACAGGTGGCCGTCTCTCTTGGATCAATGACGACAATGTTCATAGTTGGGTTTTGCTGTTTTGCGAGGCGAAGACGCTGAAATAACACAGGGTGACACCATGCGAGATTTGAGCCTGTGATAATCACCAGTTCGGCCTGCTCTAGATCTTCGTAACAGATGGGAACCGTATCGGAACCAAATGCTCGCTTATGACCCACGACACTCGATGCCATACATAGCCGCGAGTTACTGTCGATATTACCGCTGCCTATGAAACCTTTCATCAGCTTGTTTGCTACGTAGTAATCTTCGGTAAGCAGTTGTCCAGAAACGTAGAAGGCGACGGAGTCGGGACCGAATTGCTCAATAGTGCGGGTAAACTGGGTCGCTACGTGCTCGGTGATGGTCTCCCAATCACTGACAGTGTCTACGTGTGTCGTAACCTTGCCAGATTCTTCTAGAGCATGGTTGACTGCTTCGGTGCTATTCGTGGGGGCTTTCGTCAATGAGCGAAAGAGTGGGAAGCGTGCTCGTCCATCTTGAATCACGGTCTCACCTAGCGCAATGCCCTTACTGCAAAGCTTGCCATAGTTTGATGGATGAGATTTATCTCCCCTTACTTCGAGCAATCCTTTCGCGGTAGGTCGTGCTTCTATTCCACACCCTACACCACAATATGGGCACGTTGATTTAGTCCAACTACCATCATCCATAATTTTCTCTCTCTGTTCAGAGTTAATCCACGATATGTATGAGTGAGCAAGTTCCGCGCCATATCGCCTTAAAGTATGGTGAGGCTAAGTTTTCACAATAAAAGTTATATAAATCAATGGATAAAAACAGTACCACTAAAGTGGTATGTGGTGATTTTTAGCCTATCTCTGAAGTAAACTTGAGAAGATGCACTGTTTTGGAAGTAAATGCACTAAAAGTGCTCAAAAATGGGGGTTAATTGTGTTTTTGGCGACAGGGCTTTGATTGAAGACTTCAGGGTTGTTGTTGGTAGTTAATTGTTTTTAAAGTGATTTGTTGATTATTTTCCATAGGGTCTGTTGTGTTGGCACTGTCTTTGCTCAAGCTATAGTAGACAAAATGAGAGTGAGTCATTGAATGACCATGGAGTGCTATATGAAAGGATTCAGCCATCACGCCACTGTTTCGCTGATTGGTGCAGGACCGGGAGATCCCGACCTGCTAACCATTAAAGCGATGAAAGCCATACAAGCCGCAGACACGATCATATTTGATAATTTGGTCAGCGAGCCGATTCGAGACTTATTTCCTAGCACAGCCACGTTAATTTTTGTTGGAAAGCAGAAAGGTTGTCACAGTTCGACTCAAGATGAGATCAACCAAACATTACTAGCGCGAGTGAATGCAGGTGAGCGAATTTGCCGGGTTAAAGGAGGAGATTCATTTGTGTTTGGCCGCGGTGGTGAAGAGATGCTGTGGCTTAGTCAACATGGTATCGACGTTGAGGTTATCCCTGGTATTACGGCGGCGTCCGGTTGCACAACGTATTCTCAGATCCCGCTTACCCATCGCGGGTTAGCACAAGGCTGCACATTCATCACTGCCCATGCAGAGCATGACTTAGAAGTGCGTTGGGATGCGTTAGCCAAATTGAACCAAACATTGGTGATATACATGGGCTTGACCAAGACGCAGCTGATATCCACGGCGCTTATTGATGCTGGCATGGATCCTAATACACCTGTGGCATTGATTGAAAAAGGTTGTTGTCCCGAGCAGCGTACGCTTATTGGTACGTTGGACGAACTGGATGCATTGAAGCAGCAGCACAAGGTGCAGTCTCCAGCGCTTATTGTCATTGGTCAGGTGGTGACCGTCGCTGAAAAAATGCAGTGGCTAGCACAACGCTCAATGAATGCCGTAATGGATGAATCAGCAGTCGACACTGAACTGCGAAGATTAAAACTGACAGCTTAATATTTTTAAAAGGAATTAATGATGAGTAAGCAGAAAATAGTTGTTGTTGGCAATGGAATGGTTGGCCACAAGTTTATTGATTCAATTATTTCGTCTGAAACGGCAGAGTTTCAGGTTATTACATTTTCAGAAGAGCCTCGTTTGGCTTACGACCGAGTACAACTCACGAGTTATTTTGATGAAGGAAAAGGAGCCAGTGATCTGGCACTAACGGACGCCAGTTACTATGAAGAAAACGGCATCCAGTACGTGCTAAATGACAAAGTAGTATCACTGGACACAGACGCTAAAACCGTTGTCACGCAAAGTGGTCGACGTGAAGCTTATGACAAGCTGGTACTAGCAACAGGGTCATTTCCGTTTGTGCCGCCCATCCCTGGTAACGATCAGGCTCACTGCCACGTTTATCGAACCATTGAAGATTTGGACGCTATTGAAGCATCAAGCAAAACCAGCAAGAGCGGCGTGGTGATTGGGGGTGGGTTGTTAGGTTTAGAAGCGGCGAATGCAGTTAAAAACTTAGGTTTGGAAACACACGTCGTAGAATTTGCCCCCCGTTTAATGGCGGTGCAATTAGATGATGGTGGCGGCGCATTACTGAAGCGAAAGATTGAAGATCTTGGCGTCACCGTTCATACGCAAAAAGCGACCACAGAAATTGTTGCGGGTAGTCATTCTCGCTATCGCATGAACTTTGCTGATGGTACTCACCTTGAAACGGATGTGATTGTTTTCTCCGCAGGTATCCGCCCACAAGATGAATTAGCAAGGCAGTCAAATATTACCATTGGAGAACGTGGCGGTATTGTGATTGACGATAGCTGCCAAACCAACGTCAAAGATGTCTACGCAGTGGGTGAATGTGCGTTATGGGATAACAAAATTTTTGGTTTGGTGGCACCGGGCTACCAAATGGCAAAAGTGGCCGCGTCACAAATTCTCAGCAATGGTCAGTCGGGTTCGTTATTTACTGGCGCAGACATGAGCACCAAGCTTAAGTTGCTGGGCGTAGACGTGGCGAGTATTGGTGAAGTGCATGGTCAAACACCGGGCGCGCAATCTTACACTTACAATGACGAAATAGAACAAGTCTATAAACGGTTAATTGTCTCTGAAGATGGCAGTAAAATCGTTGGGGCGGTATTAGTTGGCGACGCGGACGCCTACGGGACGCTGTTGCAGCTTAAACAAAATGATATGCCATTACCAGAAAACCCATCCGTGCTGATTCTACCAAATGTCGCAGACGATAGCGCGACAGGACTTGGCGTGGATGCATTGCCAGATTCGGCCGTAATCTGTTCTTGTTTTGATGTGACTAAAGGGGACATCAAACAAGCGGTGGCAAGTGGTTGTAATACGATGGCCGCGCTAAAAGAGACAACGAATGCGTCTACGGGTTGTGGCGGTTGTTCCGCTCTTGCCAAACAAGTTCTAGACAGCGAATTACTTAACCTCGGTGTAGAAGTCAATAACGATATTTGTGAGCACTTTGCTTATTCGCGCCAAGAATTGAGCGACATTGTGCGCGTCAACCAAATCAAAACGTTTGATGATTTACTGGAAACGCACGGCAGTGGGCTTGGCTGCGAGATTTGTAAGCCGACCGTTGGCTCAATATTGGCGTCATTCTGGAATGACTACATTTTGGAAGAGCAGCATATGGAGCTGCAAGACACCAATGATATTTATCTTGGCAACATGCAAAAAGATGGCACTTATTCGGTTGTTCCCCGTATTGCTGGGGGGGAAATTACGCCAGATAAGCTAATTGTACTGGGGCAAGTGGCAAAAGACTTTGATTTGTATACCAAGATAACCGGTGGCCAGCGTGTGGACCTGTTTGGTGCTCAATTAAACGAGTTGCCGCTGATTTGGAAGCGATTGGTCGATGCTGGCTTTGAAACAGGTCATGCTTACGGCAAATCCGTGAGAACCGTTAAATCGTGTGTGGGGAGTACATGGTGTCGATACGGCGTGGCAGACAGTGTGGGTTTCGCCATTGACCTTGAGAATCGTTATAAGGGGTTACGTTCACCCCATAAGCTTAAGTTCGCAGTCTCAGGCTGTACGCGCGAATGTGCCGAAGCTCAGTCAAAAGATATTGGTGTGATTGCCTCAGATAAAGGCTGGAACTTATACGTATGTGGTAACGGTGGTATGCGCCCTCGTCACGCCGATTTATTGGCAACGGATCTCGATGAAGAAACCTTGATACGGTATATCGATCGTGTGTTGATGTTCTATATTCGCACCGCAGATCGTTTGCAACGTACTTCGGTGTGGTTAGAAAATTTAGAAGGAGGCATCGAGTACCTCAAACAAATTATCGTCGACGATAAGCTTAACCTAGCCGAAGAACTTGAAGCCGATATGGCCACCAACGTTGGAAAATATCAATGTGAATGGAAAACCACGTTAGAGAACCCAGAAAAACTAAAACGATTCCAACACTTTATTAATACTGAAGAACTGGATAGTAACTTGCAGTTCGTCAATATTCGCCAGCAAAGATTCCCAACTAACAATAAGAAACAAGCGCTCATTTTGGAGCAACGTATTGATGTGGTTGAAGTGTAACCGCCAAGTTTACGTCAAAACATAATGGTGTTTACACCAGCAGAAAATAGATTTTGATAGTTAAGGAGAAGACTATGAGTCAGTGGTTAACCGTCTGTTCAACGGACGACTTGGTTCCCCATACCGGTGTGTGCGCCAGAGTGGAAGATAAACAAGTCGCGATTTTTTATTGTCAGCGTAGTGATGAGCTGTATGCGCTTTGTAATTACGATCCTTTTGGTCATGCCTATGTGATGTCCCGCGGCATTATGGGTTCATTTGATGGGCAGCCTTGTGTGGCCTCGCCCCTCTATAAGCAGCATTTTAACTTACAGACCGGGGTCTGCATTGAGGAACCTGCCATTAAGCTCACGCGCTTTGACGTGAGGGTGAGTGGTGGTGACGTGCAACTTAAATTGCCCATAGCGGCTTAAACGGTTCTATTAAGGAGCTCTGGTTGGGAAACTGATCAGTAAAAGGGATTTTATTATGGAAAGCACTAAGTTTAATTTGTTTTCATTTTCGGGAAAGATGAAAACGCTCCACCTCAGTTGGATGGCGTTCTTTATTACTTTTGTGGTGTGGTTTAACTTTGCGCCATTGCTGCAAATGGTCAAAACGTCACTTGGGTTGTCCACACAAGAAGTTAAAACGTTATTGATTCTTAATGTCGCATTGACGATACCAGCAAGGGTCATCATCGGGATGTTAACCGATAAATATGGCCCTAGATTGGTCTACTCTGCCTTATTGGCGGTGTGTTCAATACCTTGTTTTGTCTTTGCGCTGTCTGATTCGTTTATTCAAGCTGCAATAGCCCGTTTCCTGTTGGGTTTTATCGGTGCAGGTTTTGTTATCGGTATTCGTCTAGTTTCTGAGTGGTTCCCTCATGATGAGCTCGGCACTGCAGAAGGTATCTACGGGGGATGGGGCAATTTTGGCTCGGCGGCGGCAGCCTTTACACTGCCGACACTTGCGTTGATGTTTGGTGGTGAAGAGGGTTGGCGTTACGCGGTTGCTATTACGGGTTTGATGAGTCTTTTGTTCTCGTTTGTTTTTTATCGAAGTGTACAAGACACGCCTAAAGGTTCGACGTATTTTAGACCCAAGCACTTAACGGCGATGGAAGTCACGTCAAAAGGGGACTTTTTCTTCTTACTCATAATGAAAATTCCGATGTACGCAGCACTTGCTTTGCTTGCATGGAAACTGTCGCCGTCAAATATCGCCATGCTAAGTAGTACTTTGGTAAACAGTTTCTATGTAGGGTTGCTTGTTCTCTATGTGTATGAAGTTTCTCAAGTATGGAAAGTGAATAAGTCGGTGTTCTCTGAGCCGGTTCCTGAAATACATAAGTATAAATTTAAACAAGTTGCGGTATTAAATGTGCTCTACTTTGCAACGTTTGGCTCCGAGCTTGCCGTGGTATCCATGCTACCGCTATTTTTCTTAGAAACGTTTGAGTTAACCCCTGTTCTAGCTGGGATGGTCGCGTCGGCTTATGCCTTCATGAATTTAATGTCTCGTCCCGGTGGTGGCTGGATTTCAGATAAGTTTGGTCGTAAGTCAACTCTGCTGATTTTAACGGCAGGACTGGCAGGAGGCTATTTCATGATGGGTCAAGTAGACAGTGAATGGCCATTATGGCTAGCGGTTTGCGCTGCCATGGCATGTTCGTTCTTTGTTCAGGCTGGTGAAGGTGCGGTGTTTGCAACGGTGCCACTAATCAAGCGTCGTATGACTGGGCAGATAGCAGGAATGACAGGGGCTTATGGAAACGTAGGGGCGGTAGTTTACCTGACGGTGTTGTCATTTGTTGATTATCAAACGTTCTTCTATGTGATTGCGGGAACAGCCGTGCTTGGTTTTGTCACCTTGATGTTGATGGAAGAGCCAAACGGCCAAATCGCAGAAGTGAATGAAGACGGCAGTGTGACATTGATTAATGTCTCTCATTAACTAGAAATCGGGAGAGAGGGGATTGGCGTAGAATTATTGAAACCATTCCCTTCTCGTTCAAAGGCCTCGCTAGCACGGGGTTTTGTTCGAATTGTCATTTTCTATTTAGCAGTGAATGAACGCTTTGCTTGCAGCGAGGAAATCATGGAAAGACCCGACATGGAACACCAAGTGTCTTTATCATTGAGTTATGGCGGTGCGTCTTTAAAGGGACCTCGTGAAGAAAATCAAGATGCATTTGTGGTCCGTCATCCTGAAGAAAAAGCGGAAAAAGAAATGAAAGGGACGATCGCCTGTATTGCTGATGGGGTGAGTTGTAGTGCCCACGGACAAAAAGCCAGCCACACCAGCGTGATGCAATTTGTGTCTGATTACTATGCGACGCCAGACAGCTGGAGCGTGCAGCATTGTGCCAGCCAAGTGTTGAAGTCACTTAATGCTTGGTTATATGAGTCAGGAGCAAAGGAGGCGCTTCGTCACAATGGGTTGGTGACAACATTTAGTTGCGCGATTTTTAAATCCAACACCGCGCATATTTTCCATGTTGGTGATAGTCGCGTATATGTATTTCGAGCTGGCGCTTTACGCCGACTCACCCGTGACCATCAGCGAATAAATGGTGGGAAAAATGCCTATTTGACTCGCGCCTTGGGGATGGATACCAAACTGGAAGTGGACTATCAAACGATAGAATTACACAAGGGTGACCAGTTTTTATTTACCACCGACGGTGTGCATGATGCGCTGGAAGACACATTGCTTTGTCAGGCGATGCTGAAAACACAGGCTGCTGCGGGGTTAGATTCGGTTCTAGAGGAAAAAGCGCATCAGTTATGTAAGCAAGCGATTGATGCTGGTGGCCAAGACAATGCAACGTGCCTACTCGTCTCGGTGAATGACTTACCACAGTTAACGTTGTTCGAATTTCAGCAGCGAACGCTTAATCGGGTGATTCCGCCTGCTCTTAAAGTTAATAATCGAATAGATCACTACCGTGTGACAAAAGTTATACATTCGGGAAGCCGTAGCCATGTATATGAAGTGATAGATGAAACCACGCAACGACGCTATGTGCTGAAAGCTCCCTCACAACATTACGCCGATGATACCGACGCACTCGTGTGTTTTAGTAATGAGTACTGGGTCGGAAGTCGGGTGAATAACCATCGCATTATGAAGGTCTATCCACAGCCCGAATCATCGCCTTATCTTTATCATCTATGTGAGCGGATAGATGGAATAACACTGCGGCAATGGATGTATGACAATCCAATGCCGACGTTAAAGCAAGTAAGGTCGGTTCTTGATGAGCTCATAAAAGCGATTCGAGTCCTACAACGCCTTGATATGGTTCACCGAGATCTTAAGCCCGAGAATGTCATGATTAGTGATGATGGGTCGATAAAAATTATTGATTTAGGCGCAGTATCCGTCAAAGGATTGGAAGAAAGCCAGACAAGGAAACGTATTGAGAACCCTTTGGGCGCCGCCAATTATATAGCGCCAGAATATCTATTTGGCGAGTCAGCAACGACGACGTCGGACCTATTTTCAGTGGCGGTGATTGGTTATGAAATGTTGTGTGGGGCATTACCCTATAAAGAAGTCACGGCTTTGTCTGTGCAACAAGCACGGCATCAAAAGTGGCAATATCGAAGCATGCTCCAAACAAGGGATGATGTCCCGTTATGGTTTGAATTAGCTATCAAGAAAGCTTGTCACCCTTTACCTGCATCTCGATATCGAGTGCTGAGTGAATTTGTTACCGATATTACTTCACCCAACGCAATGTTGCTCAAGGGAGTAGAAGCCAGCCCGCTGATGACCAAACATCCGGTACTGTTTTGGAAAGGCATCGCGATACTGTTTGCGCTGATTGCCTTGGTTGAGTTCGTGATACTGACACAAGGCTAGCGGCGGATATGAGCAGAACCATGTCACGCTCTTGTGTCATTTAACTCGCATGAGCTGGTGTTGGGTAGGTCCAAGTTCGAAGACTAGGATTTGAGAGCGTTTCATACACTCAACTTGTTCGAGCATTGACGAGGAATAGCCCTTACGTTGCATCCACTCTAAAGAGGTTTTGAAGCTGTCTTCGTTGACCACATAAGATTGATCTTTGAGTAGCGACTCTGAAACGTGAACGACCCAAATCCGAGAACGGTATTCAACGGCGTCGGCAAGTACCGCGAGTATTTTCTTAAACAATGGTAATAATCCTAAATGTAAAACAGAGGCACAGCTTTGAGATTGTTACAAATTTCTTGTCGGGAAGATAGGCAAAGCTGCCGTTTTCGTCTTACGCTTAGTAAAAAGGAAGGGAATCGAGTGAGGGTTGATAGACACGACCTATGGATAAAATTACTCATTCCAGTTTAGCAAAATCGACAAATTAGACGACAATGAAAATAACGAAGTAAGTTATTGGGGATTAAGGAGAACATCATGGAATCTTTAAAAGTAAGAGATTATATGACCCAAAGAGCAATCACGTTTACCGTTGATATGCCGTTGAGCGCCGCTTTAGATAAGGTGATGGAATCAAAGCATCTAGGTGGACCTGTTATTGATGAAAATGAAAAAGTGATTGGCTTTATTTCGGAACAAGATCTTTTAGAAAAGCTGGTGAAGGTCACATACCACTGTCAAGATACCCACACTGTGGGAGATTGCATGTATAAAGAAGTGCTATCCGTCACGCCTGAAATGTCGATCATTGAACTCGCAGACATGATGAAAGTAGGGAAACCGAAAGTGTACCCCGTTATCGATCAAGGTCGATTAGTTGGAATGATTTCACGCCGAGACGTATTACAGGCAATTGGTAAGAATTTGAAAGAGTGCTTTAAGCACCCAGTGTAGAGCGTCTCGCTTTTCAAATGATTTAAACGGTTAGTAGGCGCGAAAGCGCCTTATTTTTTGGTAACGTGATACAAAGGATTGTGATGACAGAGCCATCGGCTAAGTTTCTAGAAGGATCAACCATGCGCCACATCCTTGTGATGTCGGGCGCTGGTTCCATCGGGTTAATGTCGTTATTCGTTGTTGATCTGCTTGATATGCTGTTTATTAGTATGTTGGGTCAAGTTGAGCTAGCCGCTGCGGTGGGGTTTGCCGGAACGTTAACGTTTTTTGCCACATCTGTCTCTATTGGTACGTCTATCGCTATGGGCGCACTCATGTCGAAAGCGATTGGCGCCAAAAATACCGCCTTTGCTAAGCAAATAGGCAGTAGTGTCTTAGTGATTGCTTTCGTCATTAGTGCCATTGTTACGGCGATAATGTGCGCGTACATTCCTGAACTACTTACCGCTATTGGGGCTGAAGGTCGTGCTCATGAAAGGGCAGAAGCGTACCTATGGATTATCATGCCGAGTAGCCCATTGATTGCGCTAGGTATGGCAAGTGGCGCGGGGCTGCGCGCTGCTGGTGACGCTAAGCGTTCTATGTGGGCAACGCTCTATGGTGGGTTAGTGAATGCGGTTTTAGACCCTTTGTTCATTTTTGGTTTTGGTTGGAATGTTGAAGGAGCGGCTATAGCGTCGGTTATCGCGCGCTTCACGGTGTTTTATTTCTCGTTTATGCCACTTCTCAAAGTGCATCAATTACTCTCTGCACCACAATTGCATCAAGTCATAAAGAATAGTCGAGTGATACTCGCGATTGCGTTGCCTGCCATTATCGCTAATACGGCAACGCCCATCGGCAATGCGATTGTGACCACGTCCATTGCACAATTTGGCGAAGATTTTGTTGCGGGTTATGCGGTTATTGGCCGCTTGATACCGGTTTGTTTTGCGGTCATTTTTGCTTTATCTGGTGCGGTAGGTCCGATCATCGGACAAAACTTTGGCGCGCTTAGAATTGATAGGGTAGAAGAAACCCTACGTAACTCTCTAATTGTTACCACCACCTACACGATTGTAGTTTGCCTCATTCTTTACCTAGTCAAAGACTACGTCATAGCAGCCTTCTCTTTGACGGGGGATGCTGCCCTAATCGTGGTGACATTTGCCACTTACGTCGCGATCACGTTTATTTTTAATGGTGCGTTATTTGTGGCGAATACTTCTTTTAATAACCTTGGTCGACCACTCTATTCAACCGCGCTAAATTTGGGTAAAGCGACAGCGGGCACTTTACCGTTTGTTTATCTCGGGGCACATTGGTTTGGTGCATTGGGCGTTCTCTATGGGCAAGCCATTGGTAACATCGTGTTTGGCGTGTTGGGGCTGATTGTTCTTAAGTATCATATTCTGGAATTGCGAAGAACGGGGCAGTGCCAACAAAACAAAGATCCGAGTTTGACCAGTGTGAACTCCCAGCCTTTCTGTACTCATGATGCGGTCTTAATTGAAGATGTGGCGAAAAATAAACAAGGAACGTCACCTGTTTCCATGATTGACTAATTAATCCTTGACCTTGGAGTTAGCTCCAAGGTTTAAACTTGTATTAACAGATACTGGTTTATGTCAATCAAGGAGATCCTCATGTGTAATAAACATGATGCATGCCGTACTCAAAAAATTAATGCCATTCGTCCAGTAGGCGCGAGTTGTAGCACACCAACCATAGGCTCTATTTCATCCGTTGAAGAGGCATCATCAAGCTGCTGTTCGACTGAGGGGGAGTGTCGTTCAAATGAACCCGAAGAACCCCACGCCAGAGGTGGGGATATAGGGGGTAAAGGTGAAGATAAAGAGACCAAAGATGAAGATAGAGAGACAAGCGTCTCCCTTCATTCATGGAAAGTCGTGGGAATGGATTGCCCAGCATGCGCCCGAAAAGTGGAATCTGCCACAAGCAAAATTCCAGGAGTAGTTAGCGCTAAAGTACTTTTTGCGACGGAGAAGTTAGTCGTTCGAGTGAATGATGTGGCGCTTGTGCCCAGTGTAGAGTCGGCGGTGATGAATGTTGGTTTTACGCTTCAGTCACTTAATGGCGGTCCCTCTTCCAATACCAATCAACCCCCTATTCAATCGGGTTGGAAAAAAACGCTATTCGATAATGCCCATATTTTAGCCATCTCGTCAGGAATGTTGGTTGCTGCGTTGAGTCGCTCTTCTTTTCCGCAAGTGAGTGAGTGGCTGTTTATCTTAACCTGTTTGTTAGGGTTAATGCCCATTACTAAAAAAGCGTTTCAGCTAGCAAAATCGGGTACGCCCTTTGCGATAGAAACACTGATGAGTGTTGCGGCAATTGGCGCGCTGTATCTCGGTGAAACCGTTGAAGCTGGCATGGTGCTGCTATTGTTCTTGATTGGTGAACGCCTTGAATCCTTTGCCGCCTCAAAAGCAAGAAGTGGCGTACAAGCTTTAATGTCACTAGTACCTGAAGATGCCACGGTGGTGATCGACGGCGTTCGTTCCAAGAAAAGTGCCTCGGAGTTACAGCCTGGCGATATGATTGAAGTCGCACCGGGTGACAGGTTGCCTGCAGATGGTGAATTGGTTTCGACTAGTGCCAGTTTCGATGAAAGTGCATTAACTGGTGAGTCTTTGCCTGTTGAACGCCTGATTGGTGACAATGTAATGGCAGGTGCTGTGTTGACTGACAAGGTGGTCATATTAAAAGTCACCTCGAAGCAAGGTGAAAACGCGATTGATCGAATCTTACATCTCATTGAAGAAGCGGAATCTCGTAAAGCACCGATTGAGCGATTTTTAGATAAGTTTAGCCGCTGGTATACACCGTTAATGATGCTAGTGTCTCTTGCTGTCATTATTACGCCACCTTTGTTGTTCGCTCAGCCATGGGAAACCTGGGTATACCGTGGATTGGCACTGTTGTTGATAGCTTGTCCATGTGCACTGGTGATCTCTACTCCTGCCGCGATTACCTCTGGTTTAGCAGCGGCAACGCGACGTGGTGCCCTCATTAAAGGTGGTGCGGCGCTAGAGCAACTCGGTAACGTAAAAGCTATCGCCTTTGATAAGACGGGAACATTGACATTAGGTCGACCTCACGTAACGGATACGATAGCGCTAGTAGACTTTACGCAGGATAACCTGCTTGAGGTTGCTGCTGCGATTGAAGCTGGCTCTAACCACCCTCTCGCGACGTCGTTGGTTCGTTATGTTGAAGACAAAGGTCTAACGATTCCAGAAGCAACGGAAAAGAGAGCGTTGGTGGGTGTTGGTATTGAAGGGATTGTCCATGATCAGCACTACGCTTTACTTGCGCCAAGTAAAGTGACATTCGAACTTACCGCTGATACGCAGTCACAGATCGCCCTGTTGGAAGATCAGGGCAAAACAGTGGTAGTACTAACCAACCAAAGCGCGACTTCAATGAATGAAGGGCAGGAACTTGGTCTTATTGCTTGGCGAGATGAAGTGAGGGCTGACGCGGCTGAAGCAGTAGAAAAGTTGGCTAAACTGGGTATTAATACCATCATGTTAACCGGCGATAATGCTCGCAGCGCCCACGCTATTGCCACGCCATTGGGTATGGACTACAAAGCGAGTTTGTTACCTGCTGATAAAGTCGCTTATGTTAATGAGCTTGCTCAGCACCAACGAGTTGCCATGGTCGGTGATGGTATTAATGATGCACCAGCGATGAAAGCGGCGAATATAGGTATTGCGATGGGAGGGGGGACAGATGTCGCATTAGAAACCGCGGATGCTGCGCTCACTCACAATCGTTTAGCTGAACTCCCGGTGATGGTTGAGTTGTCTAGAGCCACGCTCAATAACATCAAACAAAATGTGACGTTAGCATTAGGGCTAAAAGCGGTATTTTTGGTGACGACCTTGCTTGGGATGACGGGTCTTTGGGTCGCGGTACTTGCTGATAGTGGCGCGACAGCCATCGTTACCTTAAATGCATTAAGGCTACTTAGACATAAATCGAAATTAGACTAAGCTAGATAAGTCATTATGGATGTGCCCACCTCATTGTGAGGTGGGCGTTTAGTTTTTATACCAATTATTGGCCGCCACACCAAAAAAGTGTGATGCCAAACGATTTAATTTGTAATTTTGTGCAATTACCTTTCCTAAAGTGTGATCTGTGAGCGGAAAGGCTCACGGTTATCTTATAAGCTTGATCCCATAACTAAGAAATAAGAGGAACCACCCTATGTCCCAAGCTGTTTTCCATTTAGGCGTAAACCAAGATGATCTTCAAGGTGCAACGTTAGCGATTATTCCTGGCGATCCTGCTCGCGTACAAAAAATCGCAGAGTTGATGGATGAGCCTGAGTTTTTGGCCAGCCAACGTGAGTACACGGTGTATCGTGCTAAGTTAGACGGTAAGACAGTGGTCGTATGCTCTACTGGTATCGGTGGTCCTTCGACTTCTATTGCGGTAGAAGAATTGGCACAACTTGGCGTGCGTACTTTCCTTCGCGTAGGAACTACGGGTGCGATCCAACCGGATGTGAATGTGGGTGATATGATCGTCACGACGGGCTCGGTTCGTCTTGATGGCGCAAGCTTACATTTTGCCCCAATGGAGTTCCCTGCGGTTGCTGATTTTGATGTAGCAACGGCAATGAAACAAGCGGCTATCGAAGCTGGCTCTACGGTACATACCGGCGTAACGGCTTCAAGTGATACGTTCTACCCAGGCCAAGAGCGCTATGATACGTTTTCTGGCCGTGTTGTGCGTCGCTTCCAAGGCTCTATGGATGAATGGCAACAAATGGGTGTGCTTAACTTTGAAATGGAGTCGGCAACCTTGTTGACCATGTGTGCAAGCTCAGGTCTGAAAGCGGGTTGTGTGGCAGGTGTGATCATCAACCGTACACAAAAAGAAACGCCAGACCATGACACGTTGAAGAAAGCAGAAACGCGTTCTATTAAGATTGTGGTTGAAGCGGCGCGTAAGCTGATTTAGCGCGTGATTTAAATAGCAGATACTAATGAAGAACCTCCTATATGGAGGTTTTTTTGGTTAGAAATAACAGGTATAAAAAAACCTCTCACCGAAGTGAGAGGTTTTGTTTTCTATCCGTTAACGCTTAAGCTTTAGCGGTTTTCTTTTTCTCGATCTCAGCTTTTGCTTTTACAAAACGCTCTGGAAGGATTTGCGTTGCAAATACGTCTTCTACTGTTTCAGCACGTTTGATTAGCTCGGCTTCGCCGTCTTTAACCAGTACTGTTGCAGGGCGTGGCAGTGAGTTGAATTGGCTTGCTTGAGACTCTGCGTAATGACCCACATCCATGATAGCAAGTACGTCATTTGGTACTAGAGCTGGCATCGTTGCGCCGCTTTCCCAGATTGATGGGATACAGATAGGGCCCGCGATTTCAGTGGTTTTAGCAACAAGAGGTTGAGTCATCTTGTTAGCTGGAAGTACAGGGTTTTTAGACTCTTGAGACTCAACTAGCGTTGCTAGGTAAGTAGACGCGTCCACCATGGTGTAGGTGTAGTCCATCTCTTGGTCATCTTTT
>NZ_JAKJSR010000057.1:0-2015 GCF_050337155.1 Vibrio cionasavignyae | reverse complement strand
ATCTAGGTCTTCCCGCGGCCATTCTTTGGCTTTAACAATGTAGTGTTCCGGCTTGCCCGCTTCTTGGTCATAAATAACATAGTTATTTTCTGTAATATAAACACGACCATCTTCCCACTGCTGCGCATTCTTCTCTGCAATTCGGTCTTCAATTGTTTGAGGGGTTTTCGCTTGTTGATCAGGCTCCTTCGCCGATTCCTGATTACAGCCAGACAATACCGCCAAGGCAATCAAGCATAATGTGTGACGTAGATTCATGTTAATATTCTCTTTATTGTCATTTTGGGTCGCGCTTAATTGCTTAATATCGTGCTCACGTGACTCGTATAAACGGCTTTCTGTTAGCTTGGTTGATCTTTTTCCTTATGGGCTAGCAGGTCTGCAATTRGTGTTYGAGCAAAGATGACGGTTTGATTGTCTCGTCCATGATGGCTATTGCCCTGATAACCACGAATAAGTKCCACTTCTWTAACCTCTACAGGCCAACCAGAAAAACTAATCAACCTAGAGCCGTTTTCTTTTTTTATCGCTATCAGAGAAAACCACAGCGCAGCTCGCCACAACGGGCAGTACAAAACCTTTCAGTGGCTGCTTAAGTTCACAAACCTCCTCATACCACTTATTGTATTCGGCTTGTTCCGCGCTGAGTTGCCCACTTGTAGCTGGCTTATAAGGTTTAGCCAATTGTTCAGTACTGATTTCAGTTAGTGTTAACTGAGTTTCGCTGTTGTCTAATTGGCCGCTGAGCTCGACAATTTTTGCAGCCAACTCTTTAGGTGCTAGCTCTGCGAGTGAAGCAATAAGTGGCAATGATGGAAAACGAAAAGTGAGGGTTTGTTCTCCGCTTTTTGGTAAGTCACTGCCTAGTGCGTGAATAGGGTGTTCTGGTGTCAACACTTCAAACGCCCCATTTTTATCCGGTTGTCCGTTACCCAACGGGCATAACTTAAACTCTTGATTGGTTGCCCAAAGCTTAGGGTTTTCGCTATCGGTTACATTCAGCATTGGCACTTTAGCTAACGGGCGAATGTTAGTAACACCCTCCTTACCAACTAAGCTCCGCTCTTCATGCCAAGTCGGGTATACGTTTTTTCGACCATTCTGTGCAGCAGGAAAATATGCCCCAAACAAATAGTAATTCGCATGCAGTGGTATCACATTACAGGTATCATCAATATTCATAGTTCCTCCCCTTTTACAAAGTCACCATTGTTGGCAAATGCGTTGTAAAGCGAAGAATTACCAGCACTGTGGCCAGTCCCTATTTGCTCCCATTTTAAGTAAGGACCAAACTCTTTGTTTTCTGTTAGTTTGCTCAGAATCACTCTGGCGGCTCCATCTCGAGTGTAGTTCGCATCTTTACTCAAAATTTCAAAATAACGTAACTTACCAACAGCTCGCGGGACGATTTTTTCTGATTGAAAGGACTTGTTTTTTACATCAATAAGATAGCGGTGTGTTCTGGTTTCTACCCAAGCATAGTGTCCCATTGGGCTAATTGATTTCTTACGAAAACGAGCTTCTTCTGCAGAACGAGAAGTATCTGGCACTATCGAGTAAAGCTCTGTGTCCGTTGCTTCGTCAAAAACACCAATGCCATATTCATCGACCATAAAACGCTTACCATCATGAATCACTGAATACTCGTTAAACTCTGTTTTTACTTGCTGCTTATCACCCGTCGCTAAGGTGTACTTCCAGTCTTTAAATTTATCTACGTAGTATAGATAGCTGCTGTCTTCTGCCCATAGGAATTCTGGATAGCCACGTGAACGACCCAGTTCAATATATTCGCCCGTTTTAAGGTCTTTAATCACCTTAAACATGCCTTCAGCTGCCGAGTACGCCAAAGCTAGGTAGCGATTATTTGGTGAGATACGCATTAAACGAACTTTGCCAACAAATTCGTCKGCAACCAAACGTAAGTCYGTRCCATCGGTTTTGATACTCCATACTTTATCTCTTTGATCATAGTGGTCTTTTGCTTCATTACGAGCATTATCCCAACGGAATAC
>NZ_JAKJSR010000056.1:0-2222 GCF_050337155.1 Vibrio cionasavignyae | reverse complement strand
ACCATAGAACCATAGAACCATAGAACCATAGAACCATAGAACCATAGAACCATAGAACCATAGAACCATAGAACCATAGAACCATAGAACCATAGAACCATAGAACCTATTTTCTCAAATACACCTTTTCCACACAGTGATTCGCGCCTTTTTCCAAAATCAGCTGCGCTCTTTCCCGTGTCGGCAGAATGTTTTGCACCAAATTCTTACCATTAATTGAGCGCCAAATGTTACTGGCCTTTTGCGCAGCTTCCGCCTCAGATAACTGGGTGTAGTGACTGAAGTAAGACCCAGGTCGAGTGAAGGCCCCGTGGCGGAACTTCATAAAACGCTGTACGTACCAATGTTCAATTAATTCACTGTCGGCATCGACGTAAAGCGAAAAGTCTAAAAAGTCAGATAAAAAGACCCTATGTGGGTCATGTGGGTAGTCCATGCCGCTTTGTAGAACATTTAGCCCTTCAATAATGAGGACATCGGGCAAGTCCACCACCTTTTCCACGTCAGTGATGTCATAAGTAAGATGAGAGTATACTGGCGCGACTACGTCGCGTTTGCATGCTTTAACGTCAGAAACAAACTGAACCAATCGGCGCATATCGTAGGATTCAGGAAAGCCCTTTTTGGCCATTAGCCCTTTTTCCAACAGCACTTTGTTGGGATACAAAAAGCCATCTGTTGTAATCAGCTCCACTTTTGGATGATTTTCCCAGCGACTTAACAGCGCTTTAAGTAAACGTGCCGTGGTACTTTTCCCTACAGCAACACTGCCAGCAATGCCGATAATAAACGGCGGCATATGTTCATTTTGTCCGAGAAACTCTTGTAACACTGAGTTACGTCGCTGTCTTGCGGCGACATAGAGGTTAAGCAAGCGCGAAAGGGGTAAATACACGTCAGTGGCTTCGCGCATGGTGAGGTCTTCATTGATGCCTTGAAGTTCTTTCAAATCTTCTTCTGTCAGTGTCATAGGTACAGCATTTCTGCGTGCTGACCATTGCTCACGACTAAAGGACATAAAAGGGCTCATAACTCACCAAACATCAAGGTTTCCATATAAAGAGTGCTGAACATACCTCAAGCGACGAATAAATCAAATAAATCATGCAACAGAACACGCGGAATTGATGAAAATTCACGCAAAAATGAGGTGAAAGAAAAGAATGTATAGGAAAAGCAATTTTTTTTTAAATTAACGGTTGCATCCACAGACTTCATTCAATAAAATGCGCTCCACTTATGCCGACTTAGCTCAGTAGGTAGAGCAACTGACTTGTAATCAGTAGGTCACCAGTTCGATTCCGGTAGTCGGCACCATTTTCTCCTTACCTAAGACGTAAGCAGATATTGAAAATGGATATAAGTATGGAGGGGTTCCCGAGTGGCCAAAGGGATCAGACTGTAAATCTGACGGCTCTGCCTTCGATGGTTCGAATCCATCTCCCTCCACCATATTCCTAAGGAAATAGCTCTTAGAGTTAACCTGTTGCGTGCATCGTATAATGGCTATTACCTCAGCCTTCCAAGCTGATGATGCGGGTTCGATTCCCGCTGCACGCTCCAACATTTCGAGCGCTGATATAGCTCAGTCGGTAGAGCGCACCCTTGGTAAGGGTGAGGTCCCCAGTTCAAATCTGGGTATCAGCACCAGCTCTCAAAGCAATTATTTCTTTTTGATATATACTTACTGCCAAACTATTTTGGTTGCGTGGTCATTTAAGCCACTTTAATCCGTACCTAGAGGGACAACTCATGTCTAAAGAAAAATTTGAACGTACGAAACCGCACGTAAACGTTGGTACTATCGGCCACGTTGACCACGGTAAAACAACTCTAACAGCTGCTATCTGTACTACACTTGCAAAAGTGTACGGCGGTGTTGCTAAAGACTTCGCATCTATCGATAACGCTCCAGAAGAGCGCGAGCGTGGTATCACAATCGCTACTTCTCACGTTGAGTACGATACTCCAGCGCGTCACTACGCACACGTTGACTGTCCAGGACACGCGGATTATGTTAAAAACATGATCACTGGTGCTGCACAAATGGATGGTGGTATCCTTGTTGTTGCTGCAACAGATGGCCCTATGCCTCAAACTCGTGAGCACATCCTACTAGGCCGTCAGGTTGGTATCCCTTACATCATCGTATTCATGAACAAATGTGACATGGTTGATGACGAAGAGCTACTAGAACTAGTAGAAATGGAAGTTCGTGAACT
>NZ_JAKJSR010000055.1:0-2310 GCF_050337155.1 Vibrio cionasavignyae | reverse complement strand
GTTTCGGTAGGCCTTTATGATACAGCGGAGGCGCTTGCTGCTGGTGAATATTTAGATGCAGGTAAAACTGCAGCTGGTACATTTTTCGGTGTGGTGGCGAAGAAAGTAAAAGCACCGATGAAGCTGTTTAGGGGTGTTACAAACAAAGTAGTCCATAAGAATTCATTAGGCTATGTTGGTAATGCTCACGTCTACAGAATAAAAGGCTCAGATGGAACCTACAAGATTGGTGAAAGTGCTCAAGGGCTTAGAAAAAGAGATGGAGCTTCAATAAGAGCTGAGCAGCAGGTGAGAAAGCTCCAGCGTGAAACCGGCGAAATCTACGAATCTAGAATATTAAAAACATTTCCAAATAAAAAGGCTGCTGTCGAATATCAGGACAACTTAAGAGACCGATTTAGACGAATGTATGGTCATGACACGCTACCTGGTAATAGAGAACATTTACGCGGCAAGAAAAAGTAGGATTAAGTATGGCACATAATAAAAAACTCGTTTTAGGTGGTGTTTCTCTAACAAAAGAGAGACCAAATAGGTTTGCAATGCAAGTAATGACAGAGATAAGAGACGAACTTGAATTACTTATCATTAATTCAGGCTTTCTCATAGGTGCCCCATTTATTTGGATTGGATTGATCTTGAGGTATGGGTTGGTTAGCGCTGATAAGCCTATGTACCAAAAGATTAATGAAAAGCATGGCGATCTACCTGTTTCAATTGAACTTGATACAAATGAGTTATCAAGTGCAACTAAATCTGAGCTTAAACGGATTATGAAAAAGGCTACATTAGTAGCCTTGATTGATATCGCAAATAAATATGAATTAAAAGCTGAAGAGTTTAAAAAATCACTTATTGAACTAGAAGAGAGCAGTTCACATAATAGTTAGTTTTTAATGCTACAAAGAACGCAGATAGACAGGCTACGGCTTTGTTGCAGTACTCAATGGCTTTGTTGAAGCGCCCAGTTAATAATTATTATTGACTGGCGCATACCTTTCTTTGAAGTAAAAAGGACAGTCACCAAAAGTATGCTCTGGATTACTTATCAATACGGGGATAGATCTTGGTTCTTCAGTTTAAAAGCAAAAAGGACAGTCACCTAAAGTAGCTGCGCACCTACAAAGAGGGCAGTAGTGTTAGCGAGCGCTCTTTGACTTGGACAGAGTTCAACAAACCCGCGTCGATTACCCGTAACGGYAATACGGTGGCGTTTTCTTACGACGCGAACCACAACCGTTATTTGAAGCAAAGCAGCGATGGCAGCGAAACYTTCTATTTTGGTAAAACGTACGAGCGCATYCAAACCAATGATGGCGAAACACAACATAAGCACTTTGTTTACGCGGATGGCAAGCTTATTGCGCTTAATACTCAGATACGTGATTCGGCCAACAAACTTAAGAACAAGCAGGTACGTTACCTTCACTACGATGCGTTAAATTCAATCGACCTCATCACCGACGGYTATGGCAAYGTGGTAGAGCGCCGTAGTTACGACACATGGGGCAAACAAAGGGCGATAAGTTGGARAAGTAATGAYCCAGCAGAARTCYTWCAATCAGCGATAACCAATAGAGGCTACACCGGCCACGAGCAGATAGATGAAGTCGGCCTCATTCATATGAATGGSCGAGTGTATGATGCAGAKCTGGGTCGGTTTTTAAGTGCGGATCCGTTTATTCAAGAGCCTTATTTGACGAATAGCTTTAATCGTTATTCGTATGTAATGAACAATCCACTTAAGTACACGGATCCGTCTGGATATTGGTGGAGTGGTGGCCTTGAGGGTGAATGTAGTACTGATGGRAATAGTTACAATTATGTCAATGGGACAAGTGGTTCYTGGAGAGACCGTGATAACGGTAGCGATTCTGGAGCTAGAAAGACCAATAATGATAGTACTCAAGAGCATCTACCCCAAGGGGCTGAACCTATATTAGGGGATACAGAGCGAGAGACCAGTAGTTGGTTTGGCTGGGAAACGTTTTTAAGCGTGGGTGTAACCACAGCAACGTTTGTGTATGATATGTCCCCAGTGTCAACGGTTGTGGATGTTTCGGTAGGCCTTTATGATACAGCGGAGGCGCTTGCTGCTGGTGAATATTTAGATGCAGGTAAAACTGCAGCTGGTACATTTTTCGGTGTGGTGGCGAAGAAAGTAAAAGCACCGATGAAGCTGTTTAGGGGTGTTACAAACAAAGTAGTCCATAAGAATTCATTAGGCTATGTTGGTAATGCTCACGTCTACAGAATAAAAGGCTCAGATGGAACCTACAAGATTGGTGAAAGTGCTCAAGGGCTGGCTTA
>NZ_JAKJSR010000054.1:0-2487 GCF_050337155.1 Vibrio cionasavignyae | reverse complement strand
CTCAAACCCCGATGGAGTGGACGTGAATATCAATTGTATCGACACTCCAATTTCAAAGGTTGTGGTATCGGAGTTCGACGGGAGAGAGTGGGAGCAACATGCCCACAAACTCGCCCACAAGAGCAAAGAAACATAACAAATTGTTCAAGCAGACAGCTAACAGTCGGCGATTTTGGTTTGGTTGAGTTTAGTGATTACGGTGGCTTTGTTTGGGTGTGGTGGCAGTTAGCTGCTACTTAACAAGGCGTTTATGCGATTGAACAAATCTCAGCTTGACCTCTAGTTAAGTTCAGAGATTAAGATGCTTCGATTGATACTCATGTCATTGATAAAAGGATAATTTAATATGACCAAAATAGAGCATTTAAATATTACAGTTCCAGATATTGACGAAGCATTCGCGTTTCTCTCTATAGTTGCACCGGACTTTCAAGTGAGAAAAGATGTAAAATCTCCGGATAGACATCGTTGGGCTCATGTTGGCAACGAGCAAAGTTATTTTGCGCTTCAAGAACCCCATCTAGACTCAATAACTCCAAACAGCGTTCAAAAGACGTATAAAAATTGTGGCGTAAATCATATTGGTTTAGTCGTGGAAAACCTCGAAAGCATAGAGGCTAACCTTATCGAACAGGGCTATTGTCGAGGTATTTTTGCTCCTGAAGAAACATATCGAAAGCGCGCTTACTTTTTCGATAAAGCTGGTTTTGAATGGGAGTTAACCGAATTTTTGTCCGCAATACCCGATGAAATGTACTTATATGAGTGAGTGGCAAAAATCGCATAACAAACGCTTCAAGTTGATTCGTAACGCTCGGCACTTTTGGCGTCAATTTGGGCTTATGTGATTACGGAGTCCAAGTTAAGTTCAGTGGAGCGTCACTCACAACTTAAGCGGGCGTTAGCCGTCGAGGGCGTTGAAAGGGTAAATATGGGGTTCAGTCTTTAATTACTCGTGTTCTAGATTGGCTTTCGTGTATCCGTGATTCCAGTGTTTTAAGTTCGGTTTTTGGTTTTGAATATTAGTTGAGCGTCTTGGTTTAAAAAATTGGTTTGGGCTTTCTTAACGTTCAAATACGCGCTCTATTATTCACGTTTCCATTTGCGCTAATAGTTCGTGCAACATGGCAAAGACAACGGCTAACAAACGCTTCAAGTGGACTCGTAACGCGTGGCGCTTTTGGCGTCATATTTAGCATTTGGGATTACGGTGTAAATTTTAGGTTTTGGTGGTGCGTTAACTCGCCACTTAAGCGGGCGTTATATGTTTTTCGAGTTTGGAGTTTTATGAAAGTTAATTATGAGTATTTAAAGCAATTACTTGAAGCTTTTGAAAAAGTTGAAAAACCATATCCATTGATTTCTGAGATTGCGAAACTATCAAGTGAAGTCGACAATCGATTTGTATTTCATATGGGAATTCTTCATGACCAAGGCTTTCTTCAATATTTAACTCGTCATGGTCAATCTCCATTTGAACCTGATCTCGACGAAATAGATGATTTTTCATGGGCAGATTTCAACGTTAGACTAACTGCTCAAGGTTATGATTTTTTGTCAGCTCTTCATCAGAAGAATATTTGGAATGCCATAAAGGGAGATTTGAAAGAAAACTCAATTGAAACCGTTTGGAAAGTTGCTCAAGGTGTAGCTACCAAAATAGCCTCTACCCAACTGCAAAAGTACTTTGATGAAAGTGTACTGAAATAAACATATAACAAATTACTCAAGTGGACGCGTAACGTGCGGCGGTTTTGGTTTTAGGTGATGTGCGCTTTGTAAAGTTAATCGTAAGCGCCACTTAGTAAGGCGTTAGCTTTCTCGGTTAAGCTCATTGGAGTAGGGATTCATCGTTCTAGCTTTACACCTGCTCATCGGTGCCAAATTACAGACCTGCACGTGCTGTTTCTTTTGCTCGGAAAGGGCGTTAATCAACTTGGAGTATGGTGCATTTGGCAGTCAGCTTCAGCGCAAAAACCGTGAGTTGCCTTTAAGTGTCACCATCTTTGGCAGCAAGTTGATGGAAGGTTCATTGCTTCTGCATTGGTTTCATCGGCGGCGTCGGCTTTGGGGCGCTTCGTTAAGACCTTGGTGCTAAACGTCTGCGACATCGCACGTAAAAAGCTAACAAATTGCTCAAGCAGACAGCTAACGTTTGGCGATTTTGGTTTGGTTGAGTTCAGTGATTACGTGGCTTTGCTTGGGTGTTGTGTTCGTTAGCTGCAACTTAGCAAGGCGTTATGTTTCAACGAGGAAATGATGGAATATCAAGGAAGTTGTCATTGTGGAGAAGTTCAGTTTTCAGTTGAAGCTCCCGAAGTTATTGAGGCTGACTTATGCAATTGCTCAATATGTAAAAAGTCAGGCTTTCTTCATTTGATAGTACCTAACTCGAAATTTTCTTTGTTGAAGGGACAGGATTGTTTAAGTACTTACACGTTTAATACGAATGTCGCTAAGCACTTTTTCTGTACCACATGTGGTTGT
>NZ_JAKJSR010000053.1:0-2747 GCF_050337155.1 Vibrio cionasavignyae | reverse complement strand
GGTTTGAGGAAGATGTCACTTTCGTTGCTCACAGACGGACACAAAAAGCAGTACCGCGAAACCTCGATTGCTAAAGCGAACGGCTTATCGGCGCTGCCACCGGAAAGAAAGTTAAGCAGTGGGGCTTGTCACTGCATAGTTAAAGGGACAATGATTTGACCACTAAATTTCTAAGTGCAACTAACGCCTTGTTAAGTAGCAGCTAACTACCACTGCACTCAAACAAAACCACCGTAATCACTAAACTGAACCAAACCAAAATCGCCAAACATTAGCTGTCTGCTTGAACAATTTGTTATGTTTCTAGTCCTTAATTTCAAATATTGAGTCAATAATAATTGGCAAATTACCTCTCACGGATGTTGCACCGAAAACTGAGCGGGCATGCACACCTTTTTCACCAAAAACTTCTGCCATTAGATCTGAGCAACCATCCAGTACCCTAGGGTGTTSTTCAAAGTCCGTTGTGGCGTTTACGAAACCTTGAAGCTTGACGACTTGGTTAACTTTATCCAATGAACCTAACTCTAGCTTTAATGCAGCTAATATATCTAAGCCAGTTGCTTTAGCGAAAACATACCCTTCTTCTGTGGTATATTCCYGGCCAAGCTTACCTCTGGGTACGACACTTAAACCAGCTACTGGACCTTTTCCTGAGACATAAAGTAAATTGCCTGTTCGAACGCAATTACAATAACTACCTTGCGGATCACTGGCTTGAGGTAACTCCAAGCCAAGTTCTGCTAATCTTCTTTCTATGTTCATCTATCCTCCGTGATTGAATGGAAACATAACGCCTGCTTAAGTGGTGAGTGACGCACCACAAAACTTAAATTGACCACCGTAAACACATAAGCCGACAGTTACACCAAAATTACCAAGCGTTACGAATCCACTTGAAGCATTTGTTATGTTTATTTCTATAGCCTTTCCCAATCCGTAAGCAAACTTTTCTTAGCCATAAGTAGGTAATAAATGCTCATTGCAATTGCGAATACAGAGCTGACTCCAAAGGCGTTAGCCAATGTAACCATAACGCTTACCCCATCTTGAGCAAGACTAAACAAATACGTTATTGAGAAATATACGATGAAAAACTCTGTAAACTTCAACACCACATTTTTAAAAAACGACTCGTAATATACAGGTTTAAGCTTAAAACCTTGTTTCCGCAAAAAGCGGTAAAGTATGGTCTTATCTGTGTTACATGAAAGCCCCAGCGACTTTAATTGATTATCAGCTCGTTCCAACTTTTCTTGATAGCACATATGCCCCCCCTCAAATTAAAGGTACATTACCAAACTTGAAAAGTTTACATTTCGAGCGACCTCATAATTAGATTAATAAACATAACGCTCTGCTAAGTGGCGCTGACGATTAACTTTACCAAACACACATAACTTCAAGCCAAAACCGCCAGACGTTACGCGTCCACTTGAGCAGCTTGTTAGCCGCACATTGCCCAACGAAAGTACGGTCTTTGACCATCCATTCGCTCAACACCTGCACCCAACCTTTTGTAGAAGTCATGAGCTTTTTTATTATGGGGACTTGCGGTCCACGAAATGTGCGAAGCAAAGGATGCTTCAGCTTGTGACTTTAAAGCGTGCATGAGTTCATAACCGAAACCTTTTGACCTGTGCTCTCCTACAACTAAAAGATCATCAAGCCAGATTGATGGCTCACCGCTAAATGAGGAGTACCTATAATGGAACAGAGCAAAACCTAAAACTTCACTGTGCATCTCCAATAATAAAGCATGTGCAAATGGAGTATCATTAAATAGCGTTTTTTCGATTTTCTCTACAGTCGTTGAGATTTCTCCGCTAAAGCCTTTCATACGTCGGTCAAACTCAGCTTTTTGTTCAATAAGCCCTAGCAATATACTTGAATCTTTCTTCGTCGCAGTCCTTACGATCACTATCTTCTCCATAGCTGAAATTATTGGTTGTCGGCTAACGCCCTGCTAAGTGGCGCTAACGATTAACTTATCAAGCGCACTTAACTTCAAACCAAAACCGCCAAGCTTATGGCGTCCACTTGAGTAGTTTGTTAGTTGCCCTTGCGCGGTACCTTTATTTCAAATACGTCACATGGCGTACCTTGATGATATTTAAGCTGCCACAACTCTCCGACTAGAGCCCAAATGGAACTGCGCTTTGAGAAGTTGCTACCTTGACCGCTGTCATCGATTAACGCAGATTCATAGGTCAATAATTTAACTGTTGGTTCTAATGCGACACATTCATAATTCTGGGAGTGTACCTGCACGTTTGATGGTTTCTCCGTTTCCATCATTCGAACAATTGATTTAAAGTCGTAGCTATTACCTGATCTACCAACTTCTCTAAAGTCTGGATGGATAAGTCGCTCAATTTCCACTTTATCTTGTCGGACTTCGAATTGGTGCAACGCAATTTCTTGTTCGATTATGACTTCCATTAATTCTCCGAAATCGATAAGGCAACTAACGCCTGCTTAAGCTGCAACCAACGCAATGCGGTGCCAAAGCAAAACACCTTAATCACTAAACTTACTAAAACCGAAAATGCCACGCATTGGTTGTCGGCTTGAAGCGTTTGTTATAACACAGTTTTACACATCATCTTCGGATAAAATTTGACGGCAATTACGAACTGTTAGTACACGAATTTCGTGGCTTAAGCTGTAGATAATACGATAGTGACCAAAGATGATTTCACGATAGTTTGTGTGGGGTATTTCAGGAACATACCGTCCTACCGTCC
>NZ_JAKJSR010000052.1:0-2969 GCF_050337155.1 Vibrio cionasavignyae | reverse complement strand
GTTATGTATTCGTCTTGCCGGATTTTAAAATGAACGTATCTCAACTGCATGGCTCGATTTATCGTGTACTGGATGATGCCAAATACGCGGCTTACTCAGTCCCTGATCCCGATAAGGCCATGACCGAAACCTTCAGGAGTGCATTGGCGGCGGCATTTGAAGATAGGACGTTATGTATCGCCAAAGAAGATGGCCTGCATGTCACGGTCAATGTCGAGTTTTCGCATCCAGCGCGTCTGATCTGGTGTTACGAACCGACACCAAACACCATTGTGCCAAAACGCTATTTAACCAACAGCGGCCACATAAGCACGAGTCAAATAGGTATGCTTGATGAAAAACCAAACTCAACACCTTGGGGAAAGTAAATGAATCGCGGCTCTAGAGGAATATTCACAACMAAAGCGCAACCTTTTTCAAAATGGTGGCCGCAATTTCGAGCAGAAGTGATTGTTGTCCCAATGAAAGACCCGCTCGAACCGTTTATGACGGTCAATGATAACGTACTGACGTTAAGGACTGGTTATCATACTCGCCGAAATACCATTGTCATGCCATGGATGCTGATGCTAACCATATTAACCCTGTATTTTATCTACGATTCTCGCTACCAATATGATTTTGAAGCTCACAAGGCTCAGGCAGCGCGTATGATTGAAAGCTATAAAGAAGACAAAGCCAGATACATAAGCTACCTTTCCGACGCTCAAAAGGAAGGCGATAAAGAAGGAGAGGATATTTTTCGGCGTGGGATAGCTCTCGCAGATAATTCYATTAAAGGTTTCAGYATCTATTTTGAGCAAGACGGTRRTGTGACATTGTTTACTCATATGAGAGCGCTTAAGCAACTTGGAGAGCTAGATTATTTCCTTTTCGGTATTGGCCTTTTTTCGTTCATGGGCGCTTTATCTTTAGGTATGTGGTTACTTTTCTTGTTGAAACCTCAAGACGCGGAAGTTTACTTTGATCGAAACCGGCAAATTGTCTACTCGTGGCGACATGGAAGGGTTGGAGCAGCATCATTTGATAAAATGGGGATATTAGAAAACCACCTTGGCTTAAATATCGTATTGCAATTTGAGAACAAAAACCAAACGGGCTACCGACCGATGGGGATAATGGGTATTGATATTGGTAAGCTTTCTTTTCATCGAGAAGGTGATATGACTTACCCATTAGCTCAAATCTTAGCGTTTATGGAGCATGGCAAAGAAGCGGTAATTACAGGAGAATCATTTAGAAGGGAGCCAGCAAAATACTTCTTACGTAAGGATAAAAAGCCAGATAACTTTGAACAGCGTGTCGAAGCGGCCCTCGCAGCCCAAGATGACCTCGTTTCTCACTACCAAACAAATCGGGTAAAAGGTCATGCGATATAGGGCTTAATAACAAACGGAAATAAATGAAACGTCGATTTTGGGGCATGTTTACCACCAAAGCCCAACCTTTTTCAAAGTGGTGGCAGGAATTTCGCTCAGAGGTGATCGTTATTCCAATGGAAGACCCACTTGACCCTATAGTCTCTGTAGATGAAAAGGTGTTAACCGTAAGAACTGGCTACCACAATCGGCGCAACACCATTATTATTCCACTGATGTTGCTGTTTACCTTTATGCCTCTTTATATGTTTTATGATTGGCTGCCGAATCTTGAAAAACAACAAGAATCTGCATATATGAGGCTAGAGTATGTTGAGCAGCAAAGGGCTTTGAGATACCCATCAGACAGGACTGATAGGATTGAGAAGTATGCACGAGCACTGCTTAATGAAAATGGTGAGGTTACATGGGCAACTTACCTAAGGGCTATAAAGTCTGAAGGCAGGCTTGAGCGCTTCCTCGGAAGTTTTGTTATGATCGGTTCTTTTCTGCTCTTTGGTATTGCTCTTTGGCTCCTTTTCCTTCTAAAACCCAGAGATGCCGAAGTCTATTTTGACCGCGAACGCCAAATTGTATACAGCTGGCGTCACGGCCGAGTTGGCGCAGCTTACTTTGATAAAATGGGTTTGATTGAGAACCAAGTTGGTATCAATATCGTGTTGCAGTTTGAAAACAAAAAGCAGAAGGGCTACCACCCGATGGCGATTGTCGGCATTGATACCGGTAAGCTCGCTTTTCATACCGAAGCCGATACCACCTACCCATTAGCACAAATTCTCGCCTTTATGAACCATGGCAAAGAAGCCGTCATCACAGTGCTGTCATTTAATCGCGAATCTGCAAAGTTATTTTGGCGAGTAGATCCTAAGCCAGAAAACTTTGAAGCACGTGTAGATGCAGCATTGAAGGCAGAAGGTGACTTAGTCCATCACTACCAAACCCGCAGGCCCAAAGGGCATGCGATATAGGACTTTAAATGTGGATGAGAGACGTGAAGACATACACCATTAAAGCAATGCTAAATCGGCGGATTTATCGGGTGGTTCAACCTCGGTTAGTGCAGATGGAGGTAATAGCATAGCGCTAAAAGGCAGTACGTTTTCAAAAAGTAGGGGTGATGCAGGCGGCGATAAGAAAGGTATATCTTCCGGTACTATTGAAGCTGAGTTTATTTCTGCTTCGCCGGATGTGATCATTGAAGGTAAGTTAAAAGCTCAGTTACGTATTCGTCTTGCCGGATTTTAAAATGAACGTATCTCAACTGCATGGCTCGATTTATCGTGTACTGGATGATGCCAAATACGCGGCTTACTCAGTCCCTGATCCCGATAAGGCCATGACCGAAACCTTCAGGAGTGCATTGGCGGCGGCATTTGAAGATAGGAGGTTATGTATCGCCAAAGAAGACGGCCTGCATGTCACGGTCAATGTCGAGTTTTCGCATCCAGCGCGTCTGATCTGGTGTTACGAACCGACACCAAACACCATTGTGCCAAAACGCTATTTAACCAACAGCGGCCACATAAGCACGAGTCAAATAGGTATGCTTGATGAAAAACCAAACTCAACACCTTGGGGAAAGTAAATGAA